>CAZKPI010000171.1:4999-8658 GCA_964554555.1 uncultured bacterium | reverse complement strand
GTCGACCGGGCGATTCATCCTGGCGGCCTTCCTCGGCCTGGCGGTGTTCAGCCACGACAATGCCGCCGCCCTCCTGCGCGGGGGCGAGGTGCTGTTCGCGGCCGAGCAGGAACGGTTCGACCGGGTCAGGCACAGCCGCGCCCTGCCCCTCGACGCGGTCGATGCCGCCCTGCGCCACGCCAGCGTGTCGTTCGCCGACCTCGACGACGTGGTCATCAACTACGACCCCGCCCGCCTGGTGTGGGGCTACGTGCGGCACATCTGGCGGTATCTGCCCCGGTCCCTGCGCATGCTGTGCGAGCCCCGCCGCTACCGCAACGCCCTGCGCCTGCGGGGCTGGCGGGCCGCCCTGGGGGAACGCTTCGGCGACCTGTCCCACCTGCGCTGGCACGCGGTCGGGCACCACCTCGCCCACGCCGCCTCGGCCTTCTTCCGCTCGGGATTCGAGCGGGCCGCCATCCTGACCAGCGACGCGCTGGGCGAGTTCGACGCCGCCAGTTTCACCCTGGGCGAGGGGAATCGCCTGCGGGTGCTGGCCTCCCTGCCGTATCCGCATTCCCTGGGCGCCGTCTACTCGGCCGTCACCGACCACCTGGGGTTCGAGATCTACGCGGGGGAGGGGAAGGTGATGGGCCTGGCCGGGTACGGGCGCCCCGACCCCGCCCGCGCCTTCGACCAGGCGATCCGGTGCCGGCCGGCCGGCCGCTTCGAGGTCAACCTCGACTGGTTCCGCTACCACGTGATGCCGTTCGTCCACGAGGGCTGGACCACGCCGCGATTCGCCGCCCGGTTCGGACCGCCCCGGCCCCGCGGGGCGCCCCTGCGCGACCGGCACGCCGACCTGGCCCGGGCCCTGCAGGATCTGTCCGACCGGGTAACCGTCCATCTCTGCCGCCACCTGCGCGGGGCCACGGGGATGGACAACCTCTGCTACGCCGGCGGCAGTGCCCTCAACGCCTACAGCAACACCAAGGCCCTGACGGAGGGCGGCTTCACCCGTCTCTTCGTCCAGCCCGCGGCCAACGACGGGGGCACCGCCCTCGGCGCCGCCCTGTTCCACGCCCACCAGACGCTCGGCCTGCCCCGCGAGCCCCGCGAAGGCGGCACCTTCCTGGGCCCTGCCTTCGGCGAGGAGGCCTGCGAGGAGGCCCTGCGCCGGGCGGGGGTTCCCTACGGCCGCCCCCCGGATCTGGCCGCCGCCGCCGCGGCCCGGCTGGCGAAGGGCCGCGTGGTCGGCTGGTTCCAGGGCCGGCTGGAGTTCGGACCGCGGGCCCTGGGCCACCGCAGTATCATGGCCGACCCGCGTCCGGCCCGACTGCGCGACCGGCTGAACGCCGAGATCAAGCGCCGCGAGGGGTTCCGCCCCTTCGCCCCCATGGTGCCGGTCGAGGAGGCGGACCGGTTCTTTGTCATGCCCGTGCGTGAACTGCCCTACATGCTCTTCATCGTGCCGGTGCGGCCGGAGTGGCGGGAGCGGCTGGCGGCCATCACCCACATCGACGGGACCACCCGCGTGCAGACCGTCGACCGGTCGGCCGAGCCGCAGACCTGGGGCCTGTTGCGCGCCTTCGAGCGGGAGAGCGGCGTGCCGGTGCTGTTGAACACCTCGTTCAACGGGCCGGGGGAGCCGATCGTCTGCACCCCCGCCGAGGCGGTGGCCTCCTGGCGCCGGCACGGGCTGGACGACCTGGTGCTCGGCCCGTTCCTCACCCAAACCGCCTGACCGACGGCCGGTCGGGGCGCCCCCGACCGGCTGGAGGCCCTGACATGACGATGCCGGCCCTCCTGTGCTTCGTGGCCGCCCGGCTGGCGGCCATCGGACACGGTTCTTCCTGGTCGGCCGGGCGACGCCGTCCGGCAGGCCGCCCGGTCCCTGAAGCGGGTCCGGGTTCACGGGCGGAGCCGGGGCCAGGCGGGAAAAGGGATCAGCCCAGGGTCGAGCCCTGCCACCCCCAGTGGGTGCCGGGGACGTCGGTGAAGGTCAGGAAGATCCGCTCGCCGGGAATCTTCAGCGTCTCCTGCACGATCCCGCCGATGGCCTTGGCCAGGGCACGGTTCACGGCGGGAGACAGCCCGCCGATACTGCGCAGGTCGACGAAGGCCGCCGGAGCCGGGGTTCCCGACATGCTCATGACCGAAGGCACGACGCTGGTCATGACATACTGCTCGGGTTTGCCCAACCCCTGGGCGGCCGCCTGGGACAGGCTGGCACACAGCTTCCGCCGGACTTCATCGGTCAGGGGGGCGGAGGTCTCGAGACGGACGAACGGCATAGGATCCTCCTGGAAGGTTGGTCGGCGCCCCGGCCCGTGGCCTGCTTCCCGTGGCCCCGGCGGCCGCACCTTGTCACGTGCCCGGAAATCGGGTACATTTCCGGGTCATCGCTCCCAGGATTCTACCATACCGGAGGTTCCGCTCATGAAAAGGCTTGCCGCCACCCTGCTGATGTTCGCCCTGGCCGGACTCCCGGCCGTTTCTGCCCAGACCGGCCCCGGCGAGATCAAGATCACCATCCCCAAGATCGACGTCCAGGTCCCCGGCCTCACCGTCAACGAGAACGGCACCACCCATACCGTCACCGACAACCACCAGACCGTCACCTTCGACTGCAAGAAGGAAGCGGTCTCCATCATGGGCAGTCACAACCAGGTCACCATCAAGGGCGACTGCACCAGCGTGTCGATCATGGGCAGTCACAACACCATCACCATCGAGAAGGTGCCCACCCTCTCCGTCATGGGAAGTTTCAACACCGTGACCGTGGACACCCTCGGGAGCGCTTCGCTGATGGGAAGCAACAACACCCTGACCTGGAGCAAGGGGCAGGCGGGCGACCCGGCCGTGTCCAACCTGGGCAAGGACAACACCGTCACCAAGGCCGCCAAATAGCAAGAAGCCCCCAACCCGACGCGTTGCCACCGGGTCCACCGCCGGCAGGGAGGGGAGGCCCCTCTCCCCGCCGGAAAAGCAGGGCGCAACGCCCCTGCCGACAAGGCCTTCCTGCCCTGATCCGACCGGGCAGGGGTTTGGCTATTGGGGTTCCTGGAGCAGGGCCAGCCAGTCGGCCAGGGTGAGAGTGCGGGCCTTGACGACCTCCAGGCGGGCATAGGCCTGCATCGGCCGGTACATGGTGCCTTCCAGGCGACCATAGACCGCATCGATGGCCGCGAACTCCCGGTCACGGAAAGCCAGCCAGGCCGCCTGGGCCTCCTTCACCGCCTGCCTCCCCTTCCCGTCCTTCGCCAGGAAGGCCATCAGCTCGCGGTAGACCCGGTTCAGTTCCTTGTCCCACAGGTCATACCCCTGAGCGTAGGCGCGCAGGAGACCGGCAGTGCTGGGGTCGAGCCCGGCCAGGCGCTCGACCTCGGCATCGATGGGATGCTGGCGGGAGGCGACGGGGTCAGCGGCTCCCCGCCCGAGGGCGGCCCAGCAGATCAGAAGCAGAAGGCAGAAGGCGGGGCGTTGCATGGCGGAACCTCCTGGAAAACGGATGCGGACCGGCCCATCCTACCTCCCGGCCGGGGAGGGGTCAAAACGGCCGCGGACATTCGTGTATACTGCCGGAAACCAACCTGGGGGTGGATCATGCTCTTGCAGGGCCGCACGGCGTTTGTCACGGGAGGCAGTGGGGCGGTGGGCAGTGCCATCGTTCGCACGTT
>CAZKPI010000171.1:0-4989 GCA_964554555.1 uncultured bacterium | reverse complement strand
AGGGGGCGCGGGTCGCCTTCACCTACCACGACCGCGCCGACAAGGCGCAGGCTCTCGCCGACGAACTGCAGGCCGGCGGGGCCGCCGTGCGGGCCTACCCGCTCGACGTGCTGGACGGCAAGGCCAGCCAGGCCCTCGACGAGCGGGTCGAGAAGGACCTCGGACCAGTCGACGTCCTGGTCAACAACGCCGGCATCGCCCAGGTGATGCCGTTTGCCCTCATCGAAGAGGAAGACTGGGACCTGACCATGGACGTCAACGTGAAGGGGACCTTCCTGGTGACCAAGGCCTTCCTGCGCGGGATGATCCGGCGCAAGCGGGGCAGTATCGTCAACCTGGGTTCCCTGGCCGGCATGCGGATCCTCGAGGTGCCCGTCCATTATGCCACCGCCAAGGCGGCGATCATGGGCTTCACCATCTCCCTGGCCCGCGAGATCGCCCGTTACAACATCCGGGTCAACGCCGTCATTCCCGGGATGCTGAGCGGCGGGGTGGGCCTGAACGTGCCCGACCGGCAGAAGGAGGAATACAAGAAATACTGCACCATGGGCCGGGTCGGCACCCCCGAGGAGGCCGCGAAGGTGATCGCCTTCCTCGCCAGCGACCATGCCAGTTACGTCAACGCCCAGGGCATCTACATCGACGGCGGCATCTGAGATGAAGGCGGCCGCCCGTGACGCCCTGGCCCGATGGCGGGCGGCCTGGCTGGCCTGGTACCGCGGGCCGCGCACCACCCCGTTTCTCCTCGAGCGGGCGGACGGGTGGTGCGTCTGCGACGTCCTCTATCCCCGGCGCCTGCAGGAGCTCTGGCGCGCCGTGGTCGGCCTCGTCGTCTTCCTGGTCGGATGGCTGCCGGGTTCCGATTTCCGGATTCCCATCCTGCGGGCCCTTGGCGCCAGGATCGGCCGCGGGGTCTACATCGCCCCCGGCGTGCTGTTCGATCCCCTCTTCCCTGAGCTGATCGAGATCGGGGACGATGTCTTCCTCGGCCTCGGCTGTCACCTGCTGACCCACGAGTACACCACCACGCATCTGCGCCTCGGTCGCGTCGTCATCGGTTCGGGATCGGTCATCGGCGCCTGGTCCACGATCCGTTCCGGGGTGACCATCGGCCGCCGGGCCATGGTCGGCTTCCACAGCTTCGTCAACCGCGACGTCCCTGACGGCACCACCGTCGTCGGCATCCCCGCCCGGCCCCTCGGCCGGCCGTGACGCCGGACGGTTTTCCCATCGCCTCTGGATCCGTTTTCCCCGGCGCGTGGTATCATGCCGGCATGGGATTCGTCGGCACCTACGTTCGCAACCTGGCGGCGGTGGCCATCGGGCGGCAACCGGCAGGGCCGCTGATGTTTTCCTGGTATGCCACGCACCGGTGCGGCCTGAACTGCGTCTACTGCTGTGACGGCGACGGCAAGCGGTTCGCCGAGGACCGGGTGCCCGAACTGTCGACCTCTGAGGCGCGAAGCCTCCTCGACCGGCTGGCGGCCGCCGCCGACACCCTCGATGTGACGGGGGGGGAACCGATGCTCCGCCCCGACCTCGAGGAACTGCTGGCCCACGCCCGGGCCCGCGGTCTGCGCACCGTGCTGAACACCAAGGGCCTGGGCCTGGCCGACCGCCCTGACCTGTTGCGCCACACCGACATCCTGGTCCTGAGCCTGGACTCGCTGGAACCCGCGCGGCTGGCCAGTCTCATCGGACGGGACGAACCCGCCGCCCGCCGGGTGCTCGACGGGCTGGCCTTCGCCCTCGCCCGCCGAGCCGCCACCCGCACCGCCCTGGTTCTCAGCGTGGTGGCCACCCCGACCAACCTCGCCGACCTCGAGGCGGTGCTGGCCTTCGCCCGGCGCGAAGGCCTGGGATTCCAGATCTCGCCCGAGATCGTGGGCACGCGGCCCAACCCCGCCCTGCGCTCCAGCCAGGAGTACCGGGCCCTGCTGGGCCGCGTCCGGCGCGCCAAGGCGGAGGGCACGGCCGTGCTCGGGGTCGAGGCCTACCTGCGCGGCATCCGCGATTTCGGGGCGTTCCGGTGTCATCCGCTCCTGATGCCAGTCATCCGACCCGACGGCCGGATGTACTACCCCTGCCTGGAAAGCCGGAACGCCCAGGTCAACCTGCTCGACCACGCGACCTACGGCGAAGCCCTGGCCGAAGCCCGCCGCCGGTTCCCCGCCCCGCAGGCCTGTGGGGACTGCTGTCACATCTTCTGCCATATGGCCCTGTCGCTCCTGCAGAGGCATCCCCTGCAGGCCGCCCGCGAACTCCGCGGCTGGCGGCGCCTGGTGACCGGGCCGGTGGCCGGCCGCGGCGATCCCGTCCCTTCCCGCCCTGCGTCAATCCATCCCGGGAGGCCCCACTGATGCTCGACGCCCTCACCCGCGAACTCCACTACCAGTACCGCAGTCTGCGCCTGGGCTGGGGCTTTTTGACGAAGCGGTTCATCCACTGCAACCTGCAGGTCACCTGGCGATGCAACTTCACCTGCGCCATCTGCGATTTCTGGAAGACCCGGCACGACGCCGCCGCCGAGCTGACCCTCGACCAGGTGCGCCTGATCGGGAAGAAGCTCGACCGGCTTGGTTCGCTGATCATCTCGCTGGCCGGCGGGGAACCCCTGATCCGCCGCGACCTGTTCGACATCATCCGGATCCTGAACGAGTGCAACCACTTCCCGATCCTGATCACCAACGGCTGGTTCGTCGACGAGACCGTGGCGAAGGAGATCCTGCAGGCCGGCCTGCAGGAGATCTCGGTCTCGGTCGACTACGCCAACCCCGCGAAGCACGACGCCCAGCGCGGCCGGCCCGGCTCGTGGGACCGCGCCATCAAGGCCCTCGAACTGCTCCACCGGCACCGGCCCGACCGCCGCAACCGGGTCCACATGATCTCGGTGCTGATGGAGGACAACCTCGACGAGATCGAACCCCTGATCAACATCGCCCGGGACCTCGGGGTGACCTATATGGTGAACCTCTATTCCTGGAACCGCGGCAGTAAGGCCCGCCGCCTGCCCGGCCAGAAAGTATCGGCGCGCCTGCTCGAGCTGAAGCGGCGGTATCCCGAGTTCATCACGCTCACCACCTACCTCGAGCATCTCGACCAGGCCGTGGCGGCGGGCGGCATCGGAAACTGCCAGACCGGGCGCCTTCTGCTGAACATCGACCCGCGCGGCCGGGTGGCCCGGTGCACCGAGATGCTCGACCAGCCGGTGGGCAACATTCTGACCGACGACATCGGCACGATCCGGAGCCGACTGCGCCGGACCCAGAAGGCCAGCACCTGTTCCCAGTGCTGGACCTCCTGCCGCGGGTTTGCCGAAAGCCTGTACCAGCCTCCCCGCTGGCGCCAGTTGTTCGAGTTCTACCAGTCGGTGAAGCCGCAGTGAGGCGACGTTTCCTGCCGTTCGCCGCCCAACCCCCGGGCGGCCGCCCGTCGGACCGGGCCGGTGCCGCCTGCTTCGGGCGGACCGCTCCGCCCGCCCCGCGCTGATGTTCCACCCATGGAGCCGCCCACGATGAAAACCTTTCTGGAGAAGCACTGGCAGACCATCGTCAACCTCGTCCTGGTCGTCTGTTTCCTGGATTACGGGTTCGGCATGACCCGCTGGCTGTTGTCTTTCCTGCCCGCCGAACCCTGGGGCCGGCTGGCCCCGTTCTTTCCGCAGAGGCCGCACCTGGGGGTCGGGGCCGGCGCCGACTTCGTCGAGGCGGCCTTCTTCCTGCACAACCTCGTGTTTCTTGGCGTGATCCTGTTCCGACAGGACCATCGGGCCATCGAGACCCGGGTTCTGCCGCAGGGTGTCGCCTTGTTCGCCTTCTTTTCGGGCATGTGGTTCGAGCAGACGCCGGTCGGCGACCCTCGCCTGCTGTTGGCTTCCGACCTGGTGACCCTGGTCTCGCTCGTGTTCGGCATGGCCTGCATGCTGAACATCGGCCGCAGTTTCGGCATCCTGATCGCGGTGCGCACGGTGAAGACGACGGGGCTGTACGGCCTGATCCGGCACCCGATGTATCTTTCCGACATCGTCTGGCGGGTGGCCTACCTGCTGAAGAACGCCTGTCCCCGCAACCTCGTCCTGTTCGTGGTCTCGGGCGCCTGCTACGTGGTGCGCGCGATGATGGAGGAGAACTTCCTGTCGCAGTTCCCCGAATACCGGGAGTACCAGGAACGGGTCCGCTACCGCTTCATCCCGGGAATCTTCTGAAAGGGAAGGGAATCATGTTCGACTGGAGGGAATGGCTCCACCGGCTGAACTACCAGCCCCTGCTCTACTTCGACCACAACGCCACCACCCCGGTGGCCCCGGCGGTGCGGGCCGCGATGGGCGAGGCCCTGGCGGGATGCTTCGGCAACGCCTCCAGCCTGCACACCCTCGGCCGCACCTCGCGCGGACTGGTCGAGACGGCCCGGCGCCAGGTGGCCGAAGGACTGCACTGCCCGCCCGAGCGGGTCTTTTTCACCAGCGGCGGCACCGAGGGGAACAACACCGTCATCAAGGGGGTGTTCGCCGCCCGCGGGGGGGGCCACCTCGTCACCACGCAGATCGAACACGAGTCGGTGCTCGGGGCCTGCCACCAGGTCGAGGCCATGGGGGGCCGGGTCACCTTCCTGCCGGCCGGGCCTGACGGCCGGGTGCGCGCCGCCGACGTGCAGGCGGCCCTCCGGCCCGACACCATCCTGGTTTCGGTCATGCATGCCAACAACGAGACGGGGGCCATCCAGCCCATCGAGGAGATCGCGGCGGTGACGCGGGCGGCGGGTGTGCCCCTGCATACAGACGCGGTGCAGAGCTACGGCAAGATCGCCACCGACGTCGATGCCCTCGGGGTCGAGTTCCTGACCCTGACCGCCCACAAGATCAACGGGCCCAAGGGGGCGGGGGCCCTGTATTGGCGAGGCACGACGCCCTGCCTGCCGCTCATCTGCGGCGGCGACCAGGAGCAGAAACAGCGGGCGGGGACGGAGGGGGTCCACCAGCTGGTGGGGCTG
>CAZKPI010000170.1:0-8731 GCA_964554555.1 uncultured bacterium | reverse complement strand
GTGAGCCCCGTTGGGAGGATGGAATGAGACCAGAGCGAAACGGGATGGCCATGGCCCTGGTGGTCGGGTTCACGGCCTTCCTTGCCCTCATCGTTTTTGTGTTTTTGCGTCTGTCCAGCTCGGAAATGCGCTGGACCCAGCAGAGCGCCCTGCAGAAGCAGGCCGCCATGCTGGCTTTCTCGGGCATCAATGTCGCCGAGATGGGCCTGGCCAGGGGGCGCTGGTACCAGCCGCCCTACCGACAGCCGGTTGATGTCGACAACAACGGGGTCATCACCCGCGAGGAGGCCGTGGCCACCTCGCTCATCAGTCGTCCCAACTTCGCCGAGATGGAGTTCACGCCCGAAGGCGGGGAAGGCCGCGTGCGCCTGTTCTTCCAGGAGGTTCCCAAGCGGAACGTGAACCTGCAGGGCAACCTGCTCTACGCCCGGTTCAAACTGCAGACCGCCGACCTGCTCGACCACATCAAGGTCTATTCGGTCGGCGAGTTTCGCGGGGAACGCGTCATGGTCTACGGCAAGTTCATCATGAGCCCTTCGCCGCTGTTGAACACCCCCGACATCGATCTGGCGTCGAGCACCGCAGTTCCCAAGTCCATCTATCGGGTCTGGGTCGATCCGCCCCAGCTCGTCAAGGAACAGATCGACCAGGGCTACACCCCTTTCAGGAACGGCAAGATCACGGGGGTGTTCAAAAAAGTCGGCGACACGGTCGGTCCCAACGACACCCTGTTCCGGATCGGCGACAACGAGGCCTCGCACAAGGCGGAAGGCTGGCTCGCCACCCAGGAGGCCAACCCGAAGGCGGCGGTCCACGGGAAGATCGTGTCGATGACCAACCCCGCCACCGGCCAGCCCTGGAAGGTCGGCGACACCATCGTCCTGCCCTGCGAGATGGCGGTCATCGAGGAGGATTCCAACGTCGGGTCGGATATCCCCAGCCAGACGCTGAAACGGATGGTCATGATCCTCCAGATCCCCGGCGACCTGTTCGCCGACTGTGATCTCGAGGTCGGCGCGGCCGAGACCTACCGGGTGCTGAACCGCATTGGATCGTATACCCGGGGGGTGGCGCGCGAGTATGTCCTGCACTCCGCCGCCAAGGAGGTCTTCGAGGCCCAGGTGCCGGGGCGGTTCGCGGCCGCCTTCCCGTCGGTGGGCTCGGCCGGCACGAATGTTCCCGATGCGCGCATCATCCAGGTGCTCGACAGCATCGGCCAGCTGAAGGCCGCCGACTACAACAAGGCGGGCAACACCTTCATCGTCGACATGCTGAAGAAGTGGCGGCCGCGCGGGTTCGACTTGACCCCCGACGAGGCCGCCAACATCCAGAATCTCGCCTCCTTTGCCCTCGGGGTGAAGGAGACCGACCCGCGCGAGACCTGCCGCGACCTGTACACCATCTGCCAGCAGTTCTCCGAGTGGCGGCTGATCGACCCCCCGCCGCCGCCCGACCGCGGGGCGAGCGCCTGGAGCATCTTCAAAGTCTGGGTGCCGAAATACCCCGGCCCCGACGGCTTCCCCGCCGAGTACCCCCTGCGCCCGACCTGGGACTACTTCGAAAAGACCCTGGCGCGCACCATCCGGGAGGCGCTGTATCCGCACGCCACGCCCGGGGGAAACCAGACCCCGCCCTACGTGTTCGGCCCGGCCGGCTTCAAGAACCCGACCGAGGAGTTCCTCGACTTCCGCAACTTCAGCGGGCGGTATGCCCCCTTCGGGTCGCGGGCCGACGGCGGCTACGAGTCGTTCCTGGCCAACACGCCGCCCGAGGAGTTCGTGCGCCGGATGTCCATCCTGAAGAACGCCGCCAAGCGGATGACCTTCACCTTCATGCGCTGGATTCCCTGGCAGGACTGGGATTTCCAGGACATGATCACCTCCTTTTTGAACGGCAACCCGGTCACCCACGAGAACGTGATCGGGTTCAACGCCGCCAACTACTGGCCCTGGTGGGGTGACCAGCGGCAGATTTGCGCCGACAAAAGCAAGTTCCGGTGGCCCCCCGCCCAGGCGGTCTACGGCAGTGAGACATTCGGGGCCAAGGGATGGCCCGACCAGCTTCGTCAGCCGCGGGGCGACCCCAACGGGACGCACATCGATCCCAACTCGGTGCGGCCCACCGACCTGGTCTCGGAGGTCGATGTGCCCTTCACCTATGAAATCAAGTTCAAGAACGGCACGGGATTGCGCACCCGTCTCGACTACCTGCTCGACTATTTCCGCAAGTATTTCGACGAACCGGAGCTCGACCCCGACGCCCAGAAGATCCGGGGGGCCAACGAGCAGACCGACACCCCGCAGGTGCCGGGCCCGCCCGATCTGCTGGGGGCCGCCTACACCGGCCTGAGTTCATGAGGAGGAAGGGCATGGCAGGACCTGTGCGGCGCGGGTTCGGGCTGGTCGAGGCCCTGGTGGCGGTCATGCTGTTCACCATCACCTGTCTTCCCCTCTACCGGCTCTACTTCGAGACGGTCCTCGGCCAACAGCGCATGATCCGCGATTTCCTGGCCATCAGCAATGTTTCCGAAAAGATCCTCAACCGGGTCGACCACCAGGTCGAGCGGCTCAAGCGGCCGCTGAAGCCCGCGGCGAAGGAGGTCACCGCCCAGATCCTGATCGGCCTCGAGGAGCGCGGCGACTGGGCCTTCCTGGGACAAGCGTTCGCCGACGAATCGGGGGCGCTGGCGGTGAAATACATCCCCGTGCTCAAATCCGAGGTGGCGTTCAAGACGTTCAAGCTGGATGCCTCGGCCATCCCCAGCGACCAGCGCGGCAACAATCCGAAGCTCCTGCAGGAGGTGCTCGACACGATCAACCGGCGCGCCGGGATGATGACCGTGGAAACCCAGTGGTCGGACACCGACCAGAGGAAGCACGGGTTCCAGATGCAGTATATCCGGGCCCTCGAGCCCGAATATTGAGGGCACGGCCATGACGAGACACCTGGCGATGTTCCCGAACGGCTGTCCTCCAGCCCCCTCCGCCGCCGCGGGTGCCCGCGCAAAACCCCTGCCGTGCGTCTCGTCCGCGGGGCGGGCGGGCCTGACCTTCGTGGAGACCATGGTCTACTGCGTCGTCTTCACCCTGGTCCTCGGTTTCGTCCTGCACCTGCTGTGGGGCGGCCGCAAGGCCGACGCCGGGCGGAAGCGGCTGGGCATCTTCCAGGATCTGCGCATCAGCTCCCTGAGGATCAACCGCAAACTGTCGCATGCCACGCGCATCCTGTTTCCGCCCCCCGACGGCAAGCCCTACCACCAGATCGTGTTCATCAGCGAGCTGGGGGAACTCCATGTCATCTATCTCAACGACAAGGAGATGCTGTATCTCCTCAACTACGATGCCTACAAACGGTCGCGCGAGGAACCGCTCCTGTTGTCGAAACGGACCCTGGAGTTCACCGCCACCCGCTCACCCGGAACCGAGGACTACGTGCAGTTCCTGGCCCGCATCAAGGACGATCAGAACTTCGAGTTCGCCCTGACCGACGGCATCTCGGTGCGCAACATCATCCGCTGACCGGCTGGAGCCGCGGCCCCGACCCGGCACCGGTCGGAACCGGGCCGGCCGCGGCGGGAGACCGATCCGCAGGGGCGATCGGCACCGGGTTGCCGCAAAGCAGGCCAATGTCCCCCCCCCGCCGCCAGCCTGACGGTCGGGGGCGGGCCGCGGCGTCATGCCGCTGTGGCGGGGCCAGGCCCGGCGGCAGTCGTCCGCGGGCCGGGGGAGCGGCCAACCGGGGCCGATCTTCGGGGTGTTCGGGTATCTGCGGTACATGGACGACATGGTGCTGTTCGGCGACTCGTGGGGTCGTCTGGCCGAGCAGGTGTTGGATCTTTCAGATTGGCCTGACAGGCACGGCGTTCCTGGGCTGGCGGGTCTTTCCAAGCGTTCTGCGTCGGCAGGGGTGCCGTTTCCGGCGCAACATGGGACGGACCAAGACGCGGGAACGTCAGTTCCTCGCCGGGGAGATCGACGAAGCCGCGCCGGTCGACAACGTGCGGGTCGTTCTGGCCGGCATCCGCTTCCTGCGGCCGCGCTTCAGGGTTGCTCGGGCTTCTTCTCGTCCGGCGGTGCGGCCTGATAAGGGGCTGCCTCCTCCGCGAGATGAGATGGGCGCTGGGAGATGGTCCGCACTTCTTCGAGCGTCAACCCGGTGATGCGGGACACCTCCTCGAGAGAGTCGCCTCGCTGCAGGAGGAGTCTGGCGATTTCGAGGCTCTTCGCCCGCTCGCCATCCGCCCGTCCTTTGGCCAAACCCTCCGCCAGGCCTTCCGCCTGACCTTCGGCGCGACCTTCGGCGCGACCTTCGGCACGACCTTCGGCACGACCTTCGGCACGACCTTCGGCACGACCTTCGGCCAAGCCCTGGGCCTTCCATTCCTGGACCCATTCCTTGACGGTTTCTTCGAGCATGGGGGGAACCTCCTGTAATTCCTGAAACTCGGGGAAGCGATGCCCCGGAACCTTGCCAGGGAGAAGCACCCGGCCGATCCAGACGGTGAAGGAGCGTCGCAGGCCTGTCTGCTCGGGTTCGCGCCACCAGGCGATCAGGTGTTCGAGGGTTTCCTTGATCTGGCCGGGTGTCCGACAGCGTTCGAGCGCGAACAGGCTGGCGACGAGATTGCGGGCGGCCAAAGATTCGGGGGGGCAGGCCCCTTCTTCGATCAGAAGATACCGCAGCTGGGGAAGAAACTCCCTCAACTTGCCTGGCCCGGGGGCGATCAATTCGGCGATGTTGGTTGGCGCGGTCCAGCGGGGCCGGCCGTTGTAGAGGACGATGGGCAGAACCGGGGGGAACAGCTGGCCGGGGGGAACCTCGCCGGTGCGGGCCAGATCCTGGTAGAGCAGGCCGAGATAGGTCATGATGCGGATGCCCATCAGCCGATCGACCTCCGACTGGAACTCGATCAGCAGGTAGACATACAACCACTGGCCCCGCAGTCGGACCCGCCAGATGACGTCGTCATGCCGCTCGCGCAGATCATCGCTCACGTAAGAGGCGTTGCATTTCTCGAGCGTCGAGAAATCGACCTGCTCCAC
Source organism: uncultured bacterium (assembly GCA_964554555.1). Lineage (GTDB taxonomy): Bacteria > Muiribacteriota > Ozemobacteria > Ozemobacterales > Ozemobacteraceae > Ozemobacter. Next base: position 3,689 of record CAZKPI010000170.1, on the reverse strand, counting down.
CCAGTCCTCGTGAACGAACCCGCGTAGCAGTTCTTCGACCATCTTCGCGTGCGAGAACAGCAGTTTGTAGGCATGATCGTGCGTGCCCATGCCTTCAGCATACCATACTTGAACGGAGAGATGGCCCGCGTTCAGGAGTCCTTCCAAGACGAAGCGGGGGTCTCATGGCGAGGCAGGCCAGCACCCACTTTTGCCGGGGACTGATGGCCCGGCCTCCCGGCCCCGGTACTGGCCCATGGGGGTTTCCACCGAACCCGTGCGCGTGGTGAGGTCGACCAGGTCGCGCATCGACTGGTCAAGGGCGACCGTCTGGAAGGCGGCATAGGTCCGGGGGGTGCCCGGGCGCAGGGTGGGGTGCGGCTGGCCGTCGGCGGCGGCCCGTCTCAGGCGGGGCGGCTCAGGCGGCGGGCCGGCCGGGCCCGGGCGGGGGGCGGGTCTTCCAGCGGCGGTGCAGCCAGAACCACTGCTCGGGGCGGGCCCGGATCCAGGTCTCCAGCTGGGTGGTGAACGCCTGCGTCAGGGCCTGGCGGCCGGCCTCGTCGTCGGAAAAGTCCTCGGGGTACCAGGGTTCGCAGATCTCGAACGGTGGCGCCGCCCTGCAGTTGCAGGCCACCGCCATCAGCGGGGCCCCCATCTTCAGGGCGATCGAGGCGGGGCCGCTGACGGTCGAGGCGAGCTCGCCGAAAAACCGCACAAAGATGCCCTTGTCGCCGGCGTCCTGGTCGCTGACCAGGCCGAGCAGGTGCCCCTGCCGCAGGGTGCGCAGGATGTCGCGCAGGGCGTAGCCCGAATCGGTGATCTCGACGCCGTGGGTCCGGCGCATCGATTCCATCCAGGCGTCGATGGCGACGTTGTTCTGGCGGCGCATCACGGCCGTCATCCGGTACCCGTGCCGCACCAGCCAGGCGGTGACGAACTCCCACAGCCCGTAATGGCCCGACACCAGGACGACCCCCTTCCCCCGCGCGTGGGCCTTCTGCAGGCGCTCCAGCCCTTCGACGGCGACCCGGGCGTCGATCTCCTCTCCGGGGAGGTAGGCCAGGGTGGCCTGTTCCAGGGCGTTCTCGAAGAATGCGTCGTAGACCCGGCGGCCGAGCGCCCGGGCGGCGGCCTCGTCGAGGCCGAGCCGCGCCTGCAGGGTGGTCACCACGTGGGACCAGCGGAGGCGGAGCAGGTCGCGGGCGAGAGCGGCCACCAGGCGGCTGGCGCGCCGCCGGCGGTCGGGAGCCCAGCCGGCGGCCCGCCGGGCCAGCAGGTCGAGCAGGTCGCGCTCGCGGCGATGCAGGAAAGCCCGCCACCCGGTTTCCACGCGGCTCACGGCTTTCCTCCCTTCCACCAGCGGCGCCATTCGCGCAAGCGCAGGGCGAGATCCACCAGCGGGCTGGATTGCATGACGATCGCCTCCTTCGGGCAGACTTCCATACAGCAGAAACAGGAGATACAGCGGGCATGGCGGAACCGGATGCCCTGGCCCTCCGGCCGCCGCACGGCCCGCGAGGCGCAGACGCGGACGCAGGCACCGCACCGGATACAGCGGTCAGGAACGAGCCGGGGCCGGGCCCAGACGAACCGGCGCAGGACCCGGAACAGGGGCTCGGGAACCCGATACAGCAGAGGCACGGCCGGTGCCCGGAACCCGGCCACCCGCAGGTCGGCCAGGGGGACCCCGCGCACCTCGACCGCCGCGAGGTCGGCGGGTCCAAACCCCTTCGCCCGGCAGTGACGCAGGATGGGCTGGTCGTCGGGGTCGACCCCGGCGATGGCGCTCATGCCGAGGTCGACGCTCACCGGGTCGCGGGCGGCCAGCAGACAGCCGATGGGGATCGGCCGCCCTCCCGCCGGACCCTCGCCGTCCATGCCGTGGATGCCGTCGAGCACGTGCAGATGCATCGGCACCGCCGCCGCGAGGTCGGCGATCATGGCCCCGAAGTCGGCGGCGCGCGGCAGGCGCAGGTGCATCTGCGCCTTCAGCAGGCCCGGCACCAGGCCGAAATGGTTCTTCACAGCCCCGGTCAATACGGTCAGGTTGTGGCTTTTGAACTTGGCCAGGTTGATGACCAGACCGGCGCGCCAGTACCAGTCGGTGATGCGCACGGAAAGAGGACCGCGCGGGCCGTCCAGCACGATTTCCCGGCTGGGTTCCTGCTCGAGGGCAAGCAGGGTGGAGCCGGTGCGGGCGGCCGCCTCCCGGTACCCGGTCTTCTCCCAGAAATCCTCGATGCGCTTCAGGGTCAGGGGCGGGCTGTCGCCGATCACCACGCGGGCCCCCCGGCCGCGGCAGGCGGCCGCGACCGCCTCGAGCACGGCGGGGTGGGTGACGGCCGCGCTGTCGGGGTTCTTGGCGCTCAGCAGGTTGGGCTTCAGAAACACCGTCATGCCGGGCCGCACCAGGGCGTCGAAGCCGCCGAATGGCTCCACCAGCCGGTCGATGGCGGCGGCGAGAGGTCCGGGTTCGTAGGCGGCACAGCGGACCACCGACAGGACGGGACGCGGCCCGGGCCCAGGCCCGCCTCCTGGCACGGCTGTCCGCCCCTCGCCAGGCGTCACCCGGGAGGCCCGTCCGGTCGTGGACCCCGACCCAAGCCGGAACGGCGTCATTCGCTGTCCTGGGGTCGTCCGGACGGACCGGACCGCATGGGGGGGAGGCCGGGCGGCAACCGCTCCCAGCCGGCCGCCTCGGGGTCGAAGGGGGCGGGCGGCTGAGGGCCCCAGCCCATCTGCGGTTCCTCCGGGCCGGCGATCAGCAGTTCCGGGGCGGGGGGCGACAGCACCGGCTGAACCTGGCGCGGGAAGGGCATGATCTCCAGGCCGTCTTCGCGCTCGATGATGAAGCACTGGTTGACGTAGACCACCTTCGCCAGGATCTGGAAGAAGGGGATGTCCTTGCACGAGGCGTAGACGGGGAAATGCAGGTCTTTGGGGAACTGGAGCGGGGTTTCCCCGCCGAGGGCGATCTGCCGCAGGACGAATTGGATGTCGTCGCCGCGCGACAGCAGTGACCCCGCCTTCTTCAGCCCGGGATACCGGATGGCCAGCGATTCCGGGTCGAGCTGTTTCATGCGCGCCAGCACGTCGGTCCAGTTCTCGCCGGCGGGATGGACGGGCAGGACCAGCAGGACGGGCCCGGCGATGGCGAAGCGGTGGTGGGGGGGAAGCATCTTCAGGAGCATCCGTTCGAGGCTTTCGGCGTGGTGGCGGGGCACGACCGAGCCGCCGGCCTGGAAGTTCATCACGACGTTGAACCCGAAGCCGCGGCCGACCAGTTCCAGGGCTTCCCACAGGCCGAGCGGATGGCCGAGGAACGACCAGCCGCGATGGTAGGGGGCCTGGATGGCGCAGGACAGCTTCATCTCGACGAAGCTGTGGGTGGAGGTCCGGTGGAACAGGATCGACTGGCGCCGGATGTCCTCGACCGACCACTCGGCGTCGAGCCGCATCTTGGGGATGACGTGGATGCGCTGGCCCTGGTAATAGACCCAGGCCCGGCCGTCGCGTTCGTGCTTCAGGATGGCCCGCACCTCGGGGTCTCCGGCTTCCGAGCGGATCAGCACCGCCGCGGCCGGCCCGGCCGCCAGGGTCAGGACCAGGAACAGGGCCAGGAACAGGGTCAGGAACTGGGTCAGGAACCGGAGGGGGAGGCCGCCCGCCCGGCGGGTGGTGACCGCGGCCGGCGGCCCCGGCCTCGGGGC
>CAZKPI010000169.1:0-8735 GCA_964554555.1 uncultured bacterium | reverse complement strand
AGACCGAGCAGATGGTGGCCATCAAGATCCTTTCTCCGGAATGCGCCGCCATTCCCCAAGTGCTCGAGCGCTTCGTCGCCGAAGGGAAGATCCTCAAATCCCTCAACCATCCGAACATTGTGAAGTTCTTCGATGCCGGCCAGGACGGCGAGTTCCACTATCTGGCGATGGAATACGTGAAGGGCTTGTCGATGGACTCCTTCCCCCGCAGTCACAACGCCACCACCATGGGGATCAAACAATCCATCCCCTCCATTGAGGAATACCTCACCATCTTCAGCCGGTGCTTCGACGCCCTGAACTACATCCACAAATGCGGCCTCGTCCATCGCGATATCAAGCCCCAGAACATCATCCTGCAGGGCAGTGAGTACATGCCCCGTCTGATCGATTTCGGCATCGCCAAATACGTCCGCGACGACGACGACCTCAACACCACCGGTGAACGGCTGTTCACCGTCGTTTACGCCAGCCCCGAACAGCTGACCAGCAAGCCGGTCGATGCCGTGTCCGATCTCTTCTCGTTCGGGGTGGTCATGTACGAGAAGCTCACCGGCCGCCTGCCCTTCGAAGGGAAGCGGGAGATGGAGGTCTTCCTCGCCCAGACCAAGTGGAACTTCCCGCCCCCCCGCCAGCTGGTGCCCGAGATCCCCCAGAAACTCGAGCAGATCATCCTCAAACTGCTGGCGAAGGATCCCACCGCCCGCTATCCCACGGCCCAGATGGTCCAGGGCGAACTCGAGAAGCTCCTGAGCGTCGTCCGGCAGGGCCGCCAGGGCCTTGGCATGAGCGGGATCACCGACGAGATCCGCGAACTGGGCGGGGTTTCCGGCCTGCGCAAGGCCTTCAAGAAGCGCACCCTCGCCGACGAGCAGGTGATGGTCAAACGGGCCCGGGCCGAGTTCGTCGAGGCCAAGGAACGCCTCCGGCAGGCCAGCATCAAGTTCCGCACCGACCCCGACCAGATCGAACAGCTCAAGGCGCTGTGCAACACCCTCCACAGCGAATACGAGCGACTGCAGGCTCAGCTCAAGATGGCCATCGGGTTCAAGAGCCAGCCCCTGGTCATCGACCGGTTCAACACCATCCTCAAGCTCGAGACCATCGCCTTCGAGAAACGGGGCGTCCCCCTCACCATCAACACCATCGAGCAGAAACTTGCCAACACCGACGGTTCCGACATCAAGGTCGGCAACATCAATTTCACCGAACGCGCCAAGCGCTCCTACTCGATCAATCAGAAAGACACCTTCCTCACCTGGGACCACTCCAACTGGTTCATCAACTCCTACGAGGAAAAGGATTTCCCCATCTTCGTCATGGTCGGCGACCAGAAGATGCCCCACGCGCCCCAGGGCTTCAAAGGCTTCTTCTGGCCATTCGAGTTCATCGTCGCCATCCACAAGCTGGCCCGCACCGGCGTGGCCATCGTTGAGACCTTCACCGGCGTCGACCGCAACGGCCAGGCCATCTTCGCCCAGCACCGCGAGACCATCCTGTTCTCGCAGAACCTCTTCGAACGCTTCGCCAAACCCGCCCCGCTTCCCGCCGGCCCCGCCTCCGCTCCCGCTCCCGGCCGGCCGCCCTCCCCCGGCAAGCCATCCTGATGAACGATGACGTGCGGGCCTCCCTCACCGGAGCCCTGGAACGGCTGACCGCCACCTATCGCGAACTGGCCGCCGCCCACCGCGCCTTCCTCGCCGGCCCTCCCACCGCCGATCGTCTCAACCCCCTGCTCGACCAGCGGGAGGTCTCGTTCACCCTGAGCCGCGATCTCGAGGCCGACCTGGCGGCCACCCTGGCCGCCGCCGCCGCCGTGCCGGCCGCCTCTCCTCCCACGCTGGCCGCCATCGCGGCCGCCCTCGCGCGCGAACTCCCCGGGGGGGCCGCCCTGATCGACGACCTCCGCCAGGCCCTGACCGAGGTCGTCGATACCGACCGGCAGATCCAGGCCCTGCTCGAAAAATCCCGCGATGCCCTCGACGGGGAAATAAAAAAAATCCGCCGCGGGGCGAATCTCCTGAAAGGCTACCTTCAGCCCGACGAAACCGGGAGCTGTTTCATCGACAAGGTGAAGTGAACGCCGCCCCCGGCGGGAACGGAATCAGCCCTGGCGGGCACGAAACAGGCGTTCGGCGCCGCCCCCCACCGCTCGTGGCGTCCAGGAAGCTCTGCCGGCCTCGTGCTGGTCACAACCGGGCCCGCGCCGGCCGAAGGGCGAAGGGCCGCCGGCGCCCTCTGCCGTCTGGCTCCGTCCCTCCGCCGTCAGAACATACCCGGGATGTTCATCCCTCCGGTGATCTGTGACATCTCCGACTGGACCATCTCCTGGGATTTCTTCAGACCCGCGTTGACCGCAGACATGACCAGTTCCTGCAGGGTTTCCACGTCCTCGGGATCCACCGCTTCGGGGTTGATCTTGATCGACAGCAGTTCCTGACCGCCGTTGAACACCACGGTGACCATGCCGCCGCCCACCGACGTTTCGACGGTCTTGGTCTTCAGCTCTTCCTGGGCCTTCTGGATTTTCTCCTGCATCTTCTGGGCCTGTTTCATCAGGCCCTGCAAGTTGGGGCCGCCCTTGAACATGGCAACTGCTCCTTGTCTGGTTGAGGGTTGGGGAGATGCGCCATGATAGCACTCTCACCGCAAAACCGCAAACTTGCCCCGGACCTTCCGCTGTTTCACCTGGTGCTCCGTCTGCGCCTGGGGACGCAGTTCGAAGATGTAGACCCCGTTCGCCAGCCGCCGGGGCAGTCGCCACGGCAGACGGTTCTCGCCCTCCCGGCCATGGATCGTGGCCTCGTGCACCTCGTCCCCGGCCATGTCGTAGACGGTCAGATCGACGTCAGCGGGGAAGGTCAGCCAGAAGTTGAAGGTCACGGTGTCACCCCGCACCGGGCTCGGCCAGGCGATCGCGTGCTCCACCCGCGTTTCCGGCAGGTATCGCACCCGGAGCTGGACCGACGGGTCGGTGACCGAAGTGAAGGTGAGCCAGTCGCCCGCGCTGGCCCGCAGGACCGGCGTGCCGGTGGCCACGGTCAGACTGCCGAGGGCGAGGATGCCCCGGAACAGCCCGGTGTGGACCCCCGACTCCCGCAGTTCGACCTCCACCCCGGACGGGTCGGCGTCGCTGGTGACCAGCACCCGCGTGGAATCGGGAAACACCCAGTTGCCGTCCTCGGCCGTGACCTGGATGAATGCGCGGCCCTGGGCCAGATCGCCTTCGATGTTCTCCGCGAAATGCGCGTCCCGGAACAGGGCGATGCCCTTGATCACGGCGGGCGGGGTGTTGCCGCTCGTCCGATAGTGGAAGACCCGCCGGCGCTCGGTGAGGCGCGGACTGCTCAGTTCCGCCCGCTCGCCGGGCACCAGCGGCACGAGATGGCCGGGCGGACTGCGGGTGGCCTCCAGCCGCAGGCGGCATTGGAACCGCCGGGTGGGGGAGGCGGCCCCCGCCAGGGCCAGCACCCGCGGGGTCGTGGCGTTGAGCTGTGTCACCACGGTGAGGCCGGCGGTCACGGCCGGGTCCCAGGGCCCGGAGGCGGTCACCTCGACCCAGACCTCAGGGACCTCGACCACCAGCCCCAGGATCGGCCGGCTGAAGGCGGCGTCCTCATAGAGCAGGATGCCGTCCGAACCGACCACCGCGAAGGTGAAGGTGGGCACCACCACCGGCTGGCCCAGCAGGTCGGTGAGGCCTGCCAGCGCGGCCGTGACGGTGGCCCCAGGGGGCAGACTGCCGGTGGTCTCCCACTGCAGGGCCGTTGCCGACTCGCCCGTGGTGAGGAACCGCACCGGGACGGGGCTCCCCCCGACCGAGACGGACAGGGCCCCGGCCGCCCCGCCGAGGGCGAGGGGGCGGGAAAAGCTGGCGGTGAAGAGCGGGGACTCGCCCACCCCGGTGGCTCCCGACGCCGGACTGGTCCCGGTCAAGGCGGGGAGGCTGGCGATGGTGAACGACACGGCCGGCCGGCTGAAGAACTCGAGGGTGGCCTCCCCCGCGGTGCCGCGCTGGTCGGGCAGGGTGGCCAGGGCCTGGAAGGTGCCGCCCAGCGTGGCCACCTCCGACAGGACCAGATCCTGGGCCCCGCCGCCCACCCGCAGGACCGTCCGGCGGGTCTCCGGCCGGTCCAGGAACAGGTCGGTGGTCGTGGCGACCAGGAGCAGGTTGCCGGGGATCGCCTCGCCCAGTGCCGAAACCCGCTGGCCCGCCCGCGGGGGCAGGCCGGAAAACAGCTCGAGCGAGGCGGTGGCCGGCGAGCGCGCGGCGTAGCCGATCCGGGAAGTGACCGGGGCCACGCCCGATGTGCCAAACAGTTTGTTTGTACAAAGTGCGAAAAATGATGTGCCCGTGGCCCACGGGGTGACCGGGCTGACCCGCACCGTGCGGCCGTCGGCCGACAGCGAATGGGTGGCGGCCAGGGTGCCGCCGCCGGCATCCTGCATCACGACCCCCGAGGCCAGGGTGGCGGCGTCGATGGCCTGGTCATACCGCAGGGAGAGCGGCTGGTCCAGGAACAGGCCGGCGGCCCCCGAGGCCGGGTCCAGCGCCGTCAGCACCGGGCGGGCGGTCACCGTCACCGTGATCACGAACACCGGCTTCCCCTGCGACTGCACGGTGATGACGGTGCCCACCGGCAGGGCGATGCCCAGCGACCCGCGGAACACCCCCGTCCCCGCGCCGGTCTCGACCAGGGTGATCTCGTTGCCGGGCAGGGTGCCCTCTGACGAGATCACCTGGACCCGCGTCGTGTCGATGGTCGAGAAGGACTGGTCCTTGGCCGCCACCTCCAGATGCAGGGCCCCGTCCGGGGCCACGTTCGCCGAGGGGGTGGTGAACGTGTCGTCCCGGTAATTCAGCAGGGAGCTCACCTCGAGGGGGGGCGGCGGCGGCGGCTGGACGGTGAACCGGCTGACGAACGGTGCCCCCAGCGGCCGCTGGCGGTCGTCGAGCACGAAGGAGGCCACCCGCAGTTCGTATTCCCCGAGCAGGGTCAGGATCGACCAGGGCCGGATGGTCACCTGCCGCCGGTCGAGCGAGATGGTCAGGGTGGCCAGGGTTGGCGTGGTGGTGGCGGGAGAGGTGCGGGTCAGGGTGAACCACCCTTGCGGCGCGGCCGGCGACCAGGTGGCCGCCAGCGGGTGGGAGAAGGTCCAGGTGGGCCAGGAGTCGGCCGGAACCCCCGCCGCCCCGTCGGCGGGCGACACCGAGGTCACCGCGAACCCGGCCAGGGTCTTGAACGGGGTCACCAGACCGGTCGCCAGCATCGGGGTGACCGTGAACGCGAGGCCGGCCCCGGCCGGGGCGGTGACCGTTCCCTCGAACACCCCGCCCCCCGTTTCCGCCAGCGAAAAGGTGGTCGAGGACGTCCCCGCCGAGACGATGGCGGGTGCCGTGTCGAGCCGGCGGGTCCGCAGGTCCCGCCCGGTCAGCCTCACCCAGAGCGTACTGCCGGGGTCGACCACCGAGCCGGGCGCGAGGACGGCCGTGCGGGCCGCGTCGCTGAAGGCGGTGAAGGCGGAGAACGAGGCCGTCCGGGTCGTGAAGGAGGCGGTCAGGTCGGGCAGGGCGAGCCCGTCGGTGTCCTTCAGGCCGGTCAGCCTCAGCTGGACCGGACTGCCCGTGGCCAGCTCCCCCTCCACGACGAGCGTGGTGGGCGCGGTCAGGGTGAAACTGGCGGTCACCGCCCCGGTCCGGTCGGCCATCCGGATGCTCAGGGGGCCGAGCGACGCCGGGTCGAGGGCCTTCGTGGTGGTGACCGTGAACAGGGTGTCGAGCGGCAGGTCGGCCGATCCCGAGGTGGGTGCCAGGCCCGCATACAACGGCCGGGCCAGGGTTCTGACCTGGGTCTTCTTCGTGGGATCGGTGACCGAGCGGATGGTCAGCACCGCCCCCTCTTCGGGGAACACGGTGAGCGGTCCGCGGAACCAGCCCGAGGCGAACCCGAACTCGACCAGGGTCGCCGTGGCCACGGTGGGGGCGGCGTCCGACACCATCTCGACCCCGGTGTAATCGACCGTCGGCACGGACCGGTCCTCCCCCTCGATCTGCACGTAGAGGGTCTGGCCGGGGGCCACCAGGGCTCCGGAGGCCAGGAATGCCCCGTAGGCAGGGTCGGTCGCCACCCGCACCGCCGTGATCACGGTCGGCGGGATGGCCGTCGCCTGGGTCGTGAAGAGGTAGCGGAGCGGCGCCGGCAGGGGGTTGCCGGCGAGGTCGGTCACGCCGTCCGCGGCCACGGTCAGCTGGGTGAGGTAGGGAAATGGGGCGGCGGGAGTCAGGGTGACGTGCCGGGCGGCGGGGTCGAACGTCACGCTCGCCGCCACCGGCACGCCGGCCGCCAGGACCCGCACGGTGGCGGTGCTCACCGTGCCCGCGGCGAGCTGTTCGTCGGCGGTCAGCACCACGGGGGAATACACCGAGACGTTGGTGCCCCCCGAGGCGGGCGACAGCGGCGTCAGGTGCGGCCAGGTGATCAGGAGCGACCGGCTGGCGGCCGGGGTGGTGACCGACTGGGCCACCCAGCGGAACTGGTCGGGAAGCCCGGCGAAGGTTGCCGAGCCACGGTAGATGCCGGTCGAGGCGCCGGTTTCGGTCAGGTAGACGGGCCCGCCGACCGACAGCGAGGCGATCGTCCGGTCGACGGTCAGCGCCGAGCCGTCCACCCCGGCCATCTCCAGCCAGACCGTCCCGGTGGCGGCGTAATCGGCATCAGCGGCCAGTTCCTCGAGGGGGTCGAACCCCGCGCCGGGATACAGGGATACCCGGGAGATGCTGATCGGGGGCGTCTGGGAGGCCTGGGTGTCGAAGGTAAACGCGAACTCCCGGTGGAGGGGGTTGCCGGTCGGGCTCCGCAGGCCGGTGGCGGCGTAGGGGCCGGCGACCCGGCAGGTCGCCCCGGGCGGCAGTAAGTCATCGGGAACCAGGGTCACCAGCCGGTTCGTCGCGTCCCAGGTGGTGGCATAGGGAACGGCGACCCCGCCGACCGTGAATTGCAGGCCGGCCGGGCCGATGGAAGCCTCGTCGAGCGCGGAATCGAAGGCCACGTCGATCATCGCGTCCAGCCGGACCCCGGTAGCCCCGCTTGCCAGCGCCGGCCCAGCGGTGGTCTGCACCCGGCTGGCGGCGGGGACCCAGGCGGGGAAGCGGACGGTGAGCGTGGCTCCCGGGGCCCCCGCCCCCTCGGCAGTCCAGCTCAGGGTGCCCACCCCGGCGGGGGGCAGGGGCCCGGGAAAACCGTAGACCGGCAGGGCTCCCAGCGTCAGGTCGCCGTAGTAGAACCCTCCGGAATTGGAAGCGGTCTCGGCCATGGGGATCGTCACGGGGGAACCGCCCCAGGAGAGGCGCAGGGTGGCGGTCGTGACGTCCCGCGTCTGGGTGGCGCCGTCGGTGCCCGAGATCTTCAGGTAGACGGCGGCCGTGGCCGGCACCGACTCCCCCGCCAGGAAGCCCTGCGAGCGCAGGGCGTCCTTGAACAGGACCAGCGAGGTAATGGTAGCCGGGGGTGTCGATCCAGGCTGGGTCTGGAAGATGGTCGTGTAGGTGGCGGGCGTGTTCGAAAAGGCGTTCCCCTTCAGGTCGGTGACCCCCGGGCCCACCTCCAGGGTGTAGATGGTGTCGGTGCGCAGGCCGCCGTCGGGAGCGTCGTTCGGGTCGATGGTGACGGTGGCCCCCGTCGTCGTCAGGGTGAAAGCGGCGAGCGCCCCCCCTCGCAGGAGACGGACGTTGGCGGGGGTCACCGTGGCGGCCAGCACCGCCTCCGAGAAGGTCACCTGCACCAGCCGGTCGATGGTCACGTTCGTCGACCCGGCGGCCGGAGTCTGCGCGACCAGGGTGGGAGGAATGGAGTCGGCCGCCCGGAACCGGTAGGTCAGGGGCTTCAACTGCGGGTTCCCGTACAGGTCGGCGACCCCGGACACCTCGATCTCGTAGAGCCCCTCGCTGGTCAGAGGGGCCGTCGGGTCGAGCACGACCTGGCGCGCCGCCGCGTCGTAGGTGACGGTCACCGGGGTATCGACGGGGGCGCCGCCGGGCAGAAGGCGCAGGTGGGCCGAGGTGGCGGTCACCGTGCCGGGCGCCAGGGGTTCGTCGGCCTGCACCGTCAGGTTGGCGGCGACGGGCACGTCGATGCTGTCGGAGGCCGGACTGCCCGGGGACATCTGCGGGTAGGTGATAAGCAAAGAGAAACTGGCGGCCGGAGAGACCTTCGAGGCCACCACCAGCGGCACCCGGTCGGGCCAGCCGGCGTAGGAGAACGAACCCGTGAAGATCCCGGCGGCGGAGGCGGTCTCGGTGAGGATCGCCGCATTCCCGCCCGTGATCGAGGCCACGGTCGAGTCGCGGGTCAGGGGTTCGCCGTCGGTGCCCTGCATGCGGATGTAGATCGTGCCGGTGGCGGGCCGGTCGGCGTCCTTCCCGAGGGGCTGGGTGAACCCGGCATCGGCGTAGAGGGTCACCGAGGCGATCGCCACCGGGGAGGTCTGCGAGGCCTGGGTGGAGAAGTCGGCCGAATAGGTGGCGGGGGTGTTGACGAAGGGGTTCCCGGCGAGGTCGACCACGCCGGTGCCGATCTCGACGGTGTAGGTGGCCTCCACCTGCAGGAGGCCCTCCGCCGAGTCGCTGGGGTCGAGGGTCACCACGTTGCCGGCCACCGACGTCACGGTGTACCCGACGGGCGTCGCTCCGCGCCGCAGACGCAGGGTGGAGGCGGTGAGCGAGGCGGGGGCGACCG
>CAZKPI010000168.1:8461-8741 GCA_964554555.1 uncultured bacterium | reverse complement strand
GCCCCTTGGGACAATTGCAGGTCAGATGGGGGATGGGAGGGGTTTTGGTGGGGTCTTTTGGGAGGTCCGGCCGCCAGAGCACCTGTTTGGCAACCACCTCGATGCCGACCTTGAGAATCACCGTGCAGGGGTTGAATTGCATGACGTCCGGCAGAGGCGGGACCCGGATGGTGTAGGGTGCAATCTTCAAGACGGGCACGGGTTTTCCCTTGTGGTCGGCCACCAGGACGTTTTTCGCATACCAATGCTTCAGGTCGTTGGCATCGAGTTCGTCGTCGCC
>CAZKPI010000168.1:0-8450 GCA_964554555.1 uncultured bacterium | reverse complement strand
AGGATGATTTTCGGAACTTCGAAAATCTGCTGCATGGCGACGGCATTGGCGAACGACAGGTGCCCGGTCGAGTCGAGGGCATCCAAATCGGCCTTGAACTTGTTCCAGGGCAGGAAGTAGTCGCGCCAGTTGGGTTTGGGCTCAATCCTGAGACCGGTGATCGGGCCGACGTCCTCGTAGGTCCAGAAGACTCCTGCCGCTTCCCCGTTGACCCCCGGAGTATCGGCGGGCACCTCAGGCTCATTGATGGTGAGACCGATCACCCCGTTGCCAATGACCGCGTTGCGGAGATCGTCGCTGTATTCGGCCCGCCTGGCGGCCTTACCGAAGGACGGGAGGCATCCCAGGGTCACCAGGAGCACTGCCAGCAGGACCTTCCCGAGATGGCGGCCGTTCATCTTCATACGAATCTCCTCACTTTTGCCGGGCGCGGTCATTCCCGGAGACATCGCAGAGCCAGGGTCCGGATGTCGGATTCCGACCCGGGGCCTTTTTTCACGTATTTCCCGATCAGGGCATCCTCGAGATCGCGGACGAACTGGGGAATCCAGCTTCCTTCCGGATTTAACATCCCGGTGAGGAAGGCCTGTTCGAAATCATGGCCGCCGAGGGACTGCTTCATCTCCTGACGGGCCAGGCCCAGGAAGAAATACGCCCGGCCGGCCAGACCAGGAGACCCGAGGGCCACCTGGAACTGCCGGGGGGCTTCGTCGAACTTCCCCTGATGCATGGCCACCAGGCCGGCCAGGTAGGAGAACCACGGCAGACTGGCCTCCTGGGCCAGTTTCTTCAGGCGGGCTTCCTGGTCGATGAGCTGGCCGCCGTACCCGTGCCAGACCAGCCGGATCATTTCGGCCAGGACCCGGAAGGGGAACCGCTCGACCAGGGCATCGAGCATGCGGATGAACCAGACAACCGCAACCACCCCACCCGCGGCGACGAGAACCATCAAGCCCAACAGCCAGGAAAAGCCTGACAGGTAGGACCGGATCAGGAAGACATACGGCTGGCCGGCCATGGCCCCGACGGCATAGGCCTTCAGGTGGTCACCCTCGCCGGCGAAGGATTCGGCCAGGAACCGGAGCAGATCGGCCCGGCTGAACTTCACCCGTTCCACATCGACCGCCGGGACGGCGGCGGCCCCGGCGGCGGGCCCTGCCTCCTGCGGGGCCTGGGAGGCGTTCTGCCAGCGCTCGACCTGGTTCCAGCGGCCCAGCAGGAATGTGAAATCCTCGATCGCCCGGGCAAACCGCCGGGAGCGGAAGAAGGCCAGGCCCCGGAGATACCGCCAGTCGAAGCGGTCGGGATCGCGGGTCAGGAGGGCGGAGAAATGATCGATGGAGCGGGTGTAATCCCCGGAGGTGAGGTCGGCGCGGGCGTTGATCACCATGTCCTGCAATTGCTGTTCGGCCACGATCTGCTCGCGGAGAGCGACGGCCTGCTGGAATTGGGGATCGCGGGCCAGGGCCTGGGAAACGAAGTCCATGGCCCGGACCAGGTTCTTCGCCAGATAGGCGGCTTTGGCCCGCTGGAACAGGTCGCGGGCCGAGAGGGCATTCACGTCATGGCTCCGGCCGCTGTCAGGCGCCATGACCACCCCTTGTTCAGCGAATTTCTGGACTGTCCGCTCGACGGTCTTCATGGCCGCCAGGCCGGCCTTGGCCTCGGCATGATCGGGAATCAGCTTCAGCACGTACCGGTATTCCTCGATGGCCTTCGGCGGGGAGGTGGTGCGATAGAACTCGGCCGCCTTGAAGTGTTCAGCGGCCTCTTTGTCGATGGTTTCCCGCAGGATCTTGCCGAACGCAACGACCTCGGGAGCCTCGGGGTCGAGGGCCTGGGCCTGCTTGAAGTAGGTGACAGCGGAAAGGACGTTCTTCTTCTCGAGAAACTTCTTCGACTTGTCGAGAAAGGCGGAAGCCTGGGGAGACAGGCCCCAGACAGCCGGGGCCGCCAGGAGAGCCACCAGCAGACCCCATATGAGTGAGGTTGGCGTACACCTTCCCATGTTTCCATTCTAGCATATTTTTCTCAGAGAAGAACCGTCTTTGACAACAGGAGAAGCCTTTGATAGACTGGCCCCGGCGGCGAGGACCCGACCGGATTCCCGGGTGCCCCCCGGAGGGACCCGGAGCCGGGCAGGTCCCCCCAACCAGCCTCATTCCAAGATCGGGAGGTCCCCCATGCCACTGGTCACCAGCAAGGAACTGTTCAAGCGCGCGTACAACGAACATTTTGCCGTGGGCGCGTTCAACGTCAACAACATGGAGATCATCCAGGGAATCTTCGAGGCGGCCATCGCCGAGAAGGCCCCTCTCATCATCCAGGTTTCGGCCGGCGCCCGCAAGTATGCCCGCCACGAATACCTGATCCACCTGATCCAGGCTTCCATCGAGATGGCCAAGGGGTCGGGCGTCGATCTGCCGGTGGTTCTGCATCTCGACCACGGCGAGGACTTCGAGATCTGCAAGAAGTGCATTGACGGCGGGTTCACCTCGGTGATGATCGACGGGTCCAAGCATCCCTTTGAGGAGAACATCAAGCTGACCAAGCAGGTCGTCGAGTATGCCCATCCCCGCGGCGTGGTCGTCGAAGCCGAGCTGGGCCGGCTGGCCGGCGTGGAGGACAACATCAAGGTGTCGGCGGCCGAATCCTCCTACACCGATCCCCAGCAGGCGAAGGAGTTCGTCGAGCGGACGGGATGCGACTCCCTGGCGGTGGCCATCGGCACCAGTCATGGCGCCTACAAATTCAAGGGCGACGCCAAGCTCGACTTCACCCGCCTGGCGGAGATCGAGAAGGTCCTGCCGAACTTCCCGCTGGTCCTGCACGGGGCCAGTTCCGTCCCTGAAGACCTGGTCGCCATCTGCAACAAGTATGGCGGCAAGCTCGAAGGCTCGAAGGGGGTGCCCGAGGACATGATCGGCAAGGCCGCCAAGGGCGGCGTCTGCAAGGTCAACGTCGATACCGACCTGCGCCTGGCGCTGACCGGGGCCATCCGCAAGGTGTTCGCCGAGAACCCGGCCGAGTTCGACCCGCGCAAGTATCTGGCCCCCGCCCGCGAGGCCATCAAGCAGGTGGTCATCCGCAAACTGCGGATCCTGGGTTGCGCCGGCAAAGCGGCCTGACCGCCACGCCTTCGGCGCGGGCCGGCCGTTCCCGGCCGGCCCCGCCCGGACTGCGGGCGCTGTGCTGGTGCGAGACCGCCTCCCGCGCGCCATTCCTGTCCCAGCTGTGGCCCCCCCCTGGCGGAGGCCCGGCAATCGGGGTTGACCCTGACGGGTGATCATCCAGCCATGACCTACCAAGACCCTGGTTCCGCCGGCCCCGGCGGCCGGTTTTTCCGGCCGCGGGCCCGGCCGGCGGCCGCGGCCGTTGCGGTATTCCTGTCGGCCTGGATCGCCGGGTGCGGAGGAGGGGGGGGCGGCGGCGGCACCGGGATCGACCCCGTCGAGGTGGAGGTCCGGGCCGCCCTCGACACTTTCCGCGCCGCCGTACAAACGGAGAGCCTGACCCAGACCAGGGCCGGCCTGGCCCCCTCGCTGAAGTATTTCCGCGCCGGCGGGACCATCGAGCCATTGGAGACCTTCATGACCCGGATCTCAGGGTTTTTCGACAAGGCCGCCTCGATCACCCTGACCTTCGATGACCTGGGGGTCAGCCCATCGAGTGAAACCTCAGCCAGTGCCCGCTGTACGCTGCAGCCAACCGACCCGGAGCTGCCCTGGCCCGCCGCCGGCCTGCTCCAGCACCTTGAGGAGACGGCCGAACTCGACCTCGAGCAGGTCGGCACCTGGCAGATCACGGCGCTGTCACGGTTCAACAAGGAAGGCATGACCTTCCCCCCGTGAGCCAGCCATGCCGATGCTGATCCGGGCGTCCCTGGAGGACCGGACCGGATGTCCCGTCCTCACCCTCCGGCCGGAAGGCGGGCTGTTGGCCTGGCAGGACTGGATGTGCGACGCCGTGTCGGTGATCACCCGGCGGCCGGCCGGGGAAACCCCTTCCCTGGCGTTGTTCTCCTTCCGAACCGGAGGCCTGCTGGCCGCCTTCCAGCTTCCCGCACCGGCGATGGAAGCCCTGGCCGCCGCCCACCGGTATGTTTTGGTCTCTGACGAGCTGGAAGGGTCATGGCAAACCCAGGGAACCATCCTCAAAACAGAGCCGGTCGACCCCACCGGAGCGCTGGACCAGGGAGTCCGGCACCAGGCCGAGGGCCGCCTCCGCGAGGCGGTGGCCGCCTACCAGCGGGCCCTGGCCGCCTCGACCGGCCTGCCCCGCCTGCGGTCGCTGATTGGGCACTGCCTGCGTCTCGACGGCCGCCTGGACGATGCCGAGCGGGTCTACCAGGAGGAGATCGAGCGGTTCCCCCACCTGCCCGAACCCCATGCCGGCCTGGGCATCCTCTACCTGCGGTCCGACCGTGCCCAGATGGCCCGCACGATGCTGGAGGCGGCCCTGGAACGCGATCAGTTCTGCCTGCCCGCCCTCCTGCACCTCAGCCGACTGCTGGCCGAGCAGTCCGGACCGGCCTCGCGGCTGTCGGCCGCCATCAGCCACCGTCTGCTGGTCACCTACGCGTCGCTCCCGGCCGTCCAGGACCACCTGCAGGCCCTGGCGACCGCCGCGGGCCTGGCGCCGCCGGATTTCGCGGTACGGGTGCGGGCCAACGCCGGCCTGGTAACCGATCCCCGGTTGCTGAAGCTGATGAAGCGCCTGGAGAGCCTGCGGCTGAACGGGGCGCTCCTGGCCGCCCTGCCGGGCTACGGCACCCTCCTCGACAAGGTCGCCGACACCCATCTGGAAGGCTTCTTCCAGCACTGGACGGCCAGGCGGCTGGCCCTGTTCCCGCCCACGGTCCCCGGGTTCCTGCAACCGCTGGTCGAGATCGCCCGCCAGGGTCTGCACCAGCGGTTCCCGGGCCTGACCCGACCCCTCCCCCCTCCCGACCCGGCGGCGGGGTCGCCGGCGGCCCTGACCCGCGAGGAGTTCTACGAACTCGTCCTCGAGGAGATCCTGCAGGACGGCCAGATCACCCCGGCCGAGCAGACCCTGCTGACCCGCCTGCGCCACGCCCTGCGGATCGACGAGGCGATGCACCAGAAGCTGTTCGCCAAGGCCGCCGCCTTGGTCAGCCTGCCGATGGCGGTCGGGGGCGGCGACTTCACCCCGGCCCGCTTCCTGAAGAAACTGGCCCTGGCCATCTGGCGCGACGGCCAGATCGACCCCCAGGAGCGCACCTTCCTCGACCTGACCCGGGAGGTCCTGGACCTCCCGCCGGAAACGCTTTCCAACCTGCTTGCGGAGGTCAACCGATGACACGCCACTCCCCCCCCAAGGAGATCACCCCCCAGGACCGAGCGCTGATGAAGTTCGCCGAGGAGTTCCTGCGCGCCGAAGGCTACCGCTTCCATTTCCTTGCCGAGGACTGCATCGAGATGTATCTGCAGGGCAAGCACCTCACCATGCGGATGCTGATCTACGCACACAACCGCCACCTGGTGATCCGGGTGCCGGCGTTCATTCGGGGGGTGGAGATGCGCCGGGTCGACTTCCTCACCGAACTGATGCGGCTGATGAACGAATTCTTCGACATCCGGTTCGAACTGTCGCCCGACGGCCAGAGCCTGTCGGGGGCAACCAACCATATCGTCGAGGACGGCCAGATCACCAAGGCCCAGTTCAGCCAGGCCCTGATGGTCGTCGCCTACATGGTCGACGAACAGTACCCGCGGCTGTTGAAGATCCTCTATGGCCAGGAGCCGAGGGGGGTCGGCCCGGCCGGGCCGGCCGCCAGGGCCGGGGAAGCCGTTGGCGGCACGGCGGACGAGTCCGAAGAGCCGGCCGAACCCGACGAGATGGAAGAACCTGCCGATGACGAACCTGCCGGCGAAGAAGACCGCAAACCCAAGATCAATTAGTCCCCCGTTCGCGGGAAGGAGGAGAGCGACCATGAGACGAACCTGTTCCATCCTGCCTCTGCTGACAGCCATGCTGGCCCTGACCGCCGGGGGGGCCGCTCTGGCCGCCACCACCCAGATCCCGCCCTGGTATGTCATGACCGCCGCCCTGGAGGCGCCGCCCCAGGTGAAGGTGCCGGTGCGGGCGACGGTCACGGTCACCGCCCCCGCCGTGGACCTGGCTGATCTGTCGGTCACCCTGCTGACCCCGCCGGGGTGGTCGTCGGCCACCCCGACGGCGTCGATCGACCGGCTGAAGGCCGGGGAAAGCCGGCAGGTGACCTTCGAGCTGACCCCGCCGGGGCCGCTTCCCAACGGCTCGATCATGGCCGTCCTGCGGGCGCCGGTGCCCAAGGCCGCCCTGCAGGAGCACCTGCGGGCCACCATGGGGCCGGAGGGTCCGGCCATGGCCGCCCGGGTGGCGGGGTGGCCGACGCCGGCCGAGGGATTCGCCGAGATCCCGTTCGCCCTGTTCGCCGAGGAGGGTTTCTACCCGCTGACGGGCGACATGTGGACCTCCTACGACGACCGGTTGAAAGGGGAATTGGCGGTGCGCGGCCCGGTGTTTCTGCGCGAGGCGGTGGTGACTCCGCACCAGGCGCAGACCGACGTGGAGATGTACGACAAGCTGGCGCAACTGCTCGTGAGCGACCCGGCGTTCGGCCAGAACCTCGAGAAGCAAGGCATCGACCTGGCCCGCAAGCGGAAGGACCAGCTGGTGGGGCTGTATGTGCTGGCCACCGAGGCCTTCCTCAAGAGCGACCTGGCCGGTGCGGCCGCCCTCCTTGACCGCCTGCAGGAGGAACGGGCCAAGGCCCCCGCCGCGGTGGGGCAGGACCTGGCCCTGCCGGCCGGCAACCTGCGGGGCCTGGTGCAGTGGGCGCAGGGTGACCGCAAGGCGGCCGAAGAGACCCTGCGGACCACCTTCTACAGCGACCGCAAGGCTCCCGCCCAGCGCTACCTTCTGCGCAACATCGGCCTGCTGATGCTGGAGAAGGGCGACCAGGCGACGGCGCGGGAGATGTTCCGGCTGGCCCTCGAGCTGAAGCCGACCTACACCCTTCTGCGGCAGGAGTACGACCGGCTGAAGAAACCCTGATCCGCGTGGATCCGCTTCGGACGCTGTTCGCTGACCTCCACTCACCGGACCCCTCGATCCGGTTCTCGGTCCTGTCGCGCGTCGAGGACCTGGAGTGGACCGAGGAACAGCTGGCCGGCCTGCGCAACCTGGCGGCCCAGGAAAAAGATCCCGGCACCCGGTTCCACATGCGCAAGATCCTGGCCCGCATCGAGCGGGAAAAGGGCCGGGACCAGGCCCCGCCTCCCACCGCGCAGGAAGTCCGGGGCCTTCTGCAGAACTCCCGGCGGGACGACCTGAGCCTGGCCCTCCTGCTCTCGGCCCTGCCCAGCCAGGAAGGACCGGCGGTGGTGCAGGCCCTCCGCGAGGCGCACTGGCCGGCGTTCAACCCGGCCGTCCTGCCGTCCATCCTGCATTTCCTGAAGAAACACGGGGGTCCCGAGGACGTCGGCGCCATCGAATCGTTGTGCCGGCATGCCGACCCGCGCGTCCTGGCCGCGGCGGTGGAAACGCTCGAAAAGCTCAATCCCGGGCGGCTCAAGGACCTGATCGTCCCCCTGCTGGTCAACCCCATCCACGGCATCCGGTCCCGGGCGGTCCGGCTCCTCTACCGGTGGGACCCCCAGGAAGCCCTGCGCCATTTCGAGGCCATGCTGTTCTCGGACGACCCCGACGACCGGCAGGCCGCCCTGTTCCACGCCTTTTTCTTCCCCTTTCCCGAGATCGAGCCGTTGATGGTGAAGTTCCTGGGCATGGAGAACGATCCCGACATGCTGGAACGGGCAGGGTTTTTGTTCCGGGCCAACCCGGCCCCCGAGGAGCCCCTGCGACTGCTGGAAGCCCGCGAGGCCAGTCTGGGCGAGAAGAAACGGCTGATCGGCGAGATCCTGGCCGGCGTCGTGGATTCCCTGTATCAGGCGGGCCTGGTCCAGAAGCGGCCGGCCGAACTGCTGGCCGAACTGGAGGGGATCTTCTTCCGGCGCCGGGCCCTCCAGCTGTTGGACAGCTATCAGCTGTCCCTGCAATCGGCCGACCCGGACGACCGCCGGGATGCCGCCCTGCGCCTGGCCGAGCTGATCCAGCGCGGATTCCGGGAGGCGATCCCCATTCTCGAGGCCTGGCTGGGAAAGGAGTCCGACCCCCAGCTGAAAGCCCTGCTGACGGCCCGCCTCCAGTTCCTCGCGCCCGGCCCCCGCCCCGGGGCGGCCAAGGAACCCGCCCGCCCGGCCGAAACCCGTCCCCCGGCGGCCCCCGCTCCCAGCCAGGAACGGGCCGTTCCCGCCCGGGAACCGCCGGCCGCCACTCCCGCCAGGCCCCCATCGGGAGGCGCGGTTCCCGCCGCCCAGGCCGCCCCGCCGGCGGCCGCGACCCCCGCCCCCGAACCGGATCTGACCAAACTCCCCGCCGAGGAC
>CAZKPI010000167.1:6621-8785 GCA_964554555.1 uncultured bacterium | reverse complement strand
ACCGGTATGAGTTCGCCGCCGGGACGACGGAGGGGGCCACCAATCTGGTCCCCTGGACTTCCACTCTCCTGGCCACCACCTATACGGCCACCGGCCTGAACCTGGCCCATGGAACCTCCTGCTGGATCTCGGTCAGGGCCTATAACAACGGCGGCACCTACCTCGAACGGCATGCCGGCAGTATCACGGTCGATCTCCAGGCCCCGCCCGGCCCGGTGATGGCCCCCGAGCCTGCCTTCACTTCGGGGACGGTCAACCTGGTCGCCTGCGGCAGTGTCGCGGACGACCTGTCCGGGGGGGTCGAGTATCTGTTCCAGTCCGCCACCGATGCCGGATTTTCCACGGGTTTGACTGATTCGGGGTGGACCTCCACCCCCTCCTACACATTCGGAAGCAGGACCCACGGCACCACCTTCCATTATCGGGTGCGCAGTCGGGACAAGGTGGGCAACCTTTCGGCGTGGTCGGCGGGAGTCTCCTCGACCCAGGACGGGACTCCCCCTTCCGCCACCGCCTATTCGGATGCGGTTCCGGCCAACAACGACCCCAATGCGGCCTGGAGCCGGGATACCACCGTGTCGTTCGAGGCGGCGGGATTGTCCTGGGATGTCTCGCCCCCGGTCAACAGCTACCTGGAGGTCTGCTCCGACGGCACGTTCGCAACGCTCCTGCAACCGGGGCAATGGCTGGGCAACGGGTCGGGCACCTTCACCGGCAGTTTCGCGGTCGCTGACGGCGCCACCATCACCGCCCGCGTGAAGTTCGAGGATCAGGCCGGGAACATCTCGGGCTGGTTCACCACGGACGGAATCCGGATCGATCTGGTTGACCCCGTCGCCGGGGCCACGACCGACGGCGGCGTCAGGAGCCCGATCGCCACCCTCACCTTCCTGTTCCCCAATGCCACCGATTCGGCCTCCGGCATCGGGGACATCCGAATCCAGATTGCCTCCGACCCGGCTTTCACCCTGATCGCGGTCGACACCTGGCTGGGAGGGCCGGTCACGGCCTACCAGTACGGGAACGCCGCGAATGGGTGCACCTTCACGGCCCGAATCATGGCCAAGGATGTGTCTGGCCGCATCGGCGGCTGGGGCTCCCCCACCGATGGCATCTACGTGGACCTCCTCCCGCCCCAGCCCGATGGCACGCCCTTCCTCATCAACGGCGGTGATCTGACCACGGCCAGCTGGACGGTCGGCATTTCTTTCCGTGTCACGGACCCCTCCGGGGTGGCGGTGGCTTCGGTCAGTCATGACGGCATCATCTGGAAGGAGTATCTCAACCCCCTGATGCATCCGGCGACCTATGTCTGGACCCTGCCGGCGACCGAGACCCCCGGCCTCAAAACACTGCGGGTCCATTTCGAGGACGGGGTCGGACACGTGACACCCGAATACACCCAGACCATTGGCTATTATCCTGGGTTCCAGGTCTGGGAAGGTACCGCCTCGAGCGGGGTGTATCCCGTCGACACCTATGACCAATACGGCGGTCAGAACAAGTATGGCACCGACCGCAGTGTGGCGACCTCCTCCCTGTCCGGCCGGGCCCTGATGCTCCGCAAGCCCTGAGGTTTTCCTCCGGCCGGGCGCCCGCCCGGCCCGGGGGAAACCGGGCCAGGGCGACCGCCGCGCTCAGGCGTGATCAGCGGGCCTCCTTCCCGTGAAGGCTCCCCCGCGGATCGGCCGCGTCCGGCCGGGAACCATGGGCGAGACCGAGGACGTTCAGCGGGCGGGTCCCGAAACGGGAACCCCGCTGAAATCCGGCAGGGAAGCGGTATATCTGGTCGCACTTGCGGCCCGGGAGCGGGGAGGGTAGAATGCCCCGGAGAGGGAACAACGAACCGTGAACAAGACCCCCGATTGCACCATCAAGGCCGATCCGCCGTGGTTGATGATCACGCCGTCCGGATATTTCAGCGACATCCTCGGGCAGAAGCTGACGGAAGGCATCCGGCAGGCCCCTTTGACCGGAGTGAAGTACGTCATCTTCGACTTCACCGATTCCCCCGTGGTGAACAGCACCGGACTGGCGGCCATGATCGACGTCTGCGAGAATCTGCAGGAGGCCCACCAGCTGGAGATCGGGTTCTGCAAGCTGTCGAACCTGGTCATGGAAGCATTCCAGATCGCGGGAATGAATCAGGTCGGCACCTTCTTCG
>CAZKPI010000167.1:0-6594 GCA_964554555.1 uncultured bacterium | reverse complement strand
CCTACTTTGGGTCGTGACCGGCGCGGCCCGCCGCCCGCCGCCAGCCTTCCCCCCTGGCCGGCAGGAACCTGCTCACCGGAAGGCCATGAGGCCTTTGCCTGGTCCGGCCGAACGGCGGGGCGCCACCCGGGGGCACCGGTCCCGGAAGAGGCCCGCCCCGGCGAGGGCAAGGCCCCCCTGCCCTCCCGGTTGGCGGTGCGGAGCGCCAGCATCAGAGCCCGCCAGGGGATCATCCCCCAGGGCATGAGACGAGGAACGGATTCGTGACCGCGCCGGCCCAGGACCAAACGATCCTCGCCCAGCTCGCTTCGGAGAAGCGGTCGGTCGTCATCGCCGCGATCGTGCAGTTGGCGAAGACCTCGACCGATCCCGAAGCGGTCTTCCGGCTCCGCAAGCTGGCCGAGAGCGGCGACCGGGAGTTGACCTTCTTTGCCGCCCAGGCCATCTCGAAGATCCAGGCCCGGCTGGGGCAGAAACCCGAAGGGGCGGCGGCGACGGGTGAGCTGGACCGCAATACCCTGCTGGCCCCTCTGAAAGATGAGATTCCCAGGGTATTGGAACTGGTGCGGGCGAAACGCGACCAGTGCGCGGAGGAGCTGAAGCCGGCGATCGCGGTGTTCCTGAGCCGCCACGGCGGGGAACCCGACGTGGCCTGGCTGGCGGAACAACTGCCGAAGACCGATTCCAACCTTGCCCTCCCCTTCATCGAGGCGCTGGAAACGCTGGCCCCGCAGGCCCTGATGCCCCTTCTGCCCGACCTGCTGGCCTCGCCCCAGCCCCTGGTGCGGGGGCGTGCCATCACTGCCCTGCGGCGGATCGACCCGGAGGAGGCGGAGGCCCACCTGTCGGAACTGCTGGCCTCGCGCAAGCCGGAGGACCGGCTGGCGGGCCTGTCGATCGCCTTCCTGTTCCCCTTCGCCAAGGTGCGCGAGTTCATCTTCGCCATCCTGCAGGAGGAACTGGACCCCGAGGTGGTGAAGGGATGCGGCACCCTGCTGGCCATGAACCCCGAGGTGGACGGGGCCCTGCGACTGCTCGACCTGATCGACACCGCCGACAAGAAGCACGCCCCCGGCCTGACCGCGGTCTTCAAAGTGCTGTGCCAGACGCTGGGGGTGGCCGGGGTGGTGCCGGAGGCCGAGGCGACGCCCGAGGCGATGATCCAGCGGTGGCGGCAGGAGCGGCTGAAGAAGTTCCTGGCCGACCTGGAGGTGCAGATCGCCGTCACGACCGGCCCGCGGCGGGACGCGATGGAGGCCTGGCTGGCCAGAAACATGGAGACCGCCGAGGTGCGGGCCACCGTGGAGCGGTTGTCGGCGAATCCCGCCACCGAGGAGCTGGCCAGGCGGGTCCAGGCCGGGTATGCCAAGGAGAAACAGCTGGCCTCATTGGCCGGCGGGCCGGGGCAGTATTCCGACGAGGACAAACGGCAGTTCCTGCGCACCCTGGACGCGGAGTCGTTCAAGGTCTGGGCGGACTGGGTGCGGCAGGAGGCGGGCACCGGTTCCCCGGCCCTGCGGGCCGCCGCCCTGTCCACCCTGCACCGGCTCGACACCGCGGCCGACAGCCTGCCGATCGCGGAAGCGGCGATGCGCGAGACCGACCCGGGGGTGCAGGCGGCGGCGGCCCGGATCATCGAGAAGCACGATCCCAAGCGGCTGATCCCCCTTCTGCCGGCCCTGCTGGCCAGCGCCGACGCTCGGTTACGGGCGCGGGGCATCCGGATCGCGCGGACGCACGACGAGGCGGCGGCCCTGAACGCCCTGGGCGTGATGCTGGCCTCTCCGGAACCGGCCACCCGGGCCAACGCGGTGAGCTGTCTGTTCCTGTTTCCGGTGGAGAAGGTCACCAAACTGCTGTTGAAGACCCTCGAGAAGGAAGACCACTCAGCAATCGCGCGCCAGATCCTGGTGGTCCTGCTGTCGAACCCGTCGGTGGAACTGCTCGACCAGCTCGACCGGGTGCATGCCCGTTCGAACCCGTCGGTGGCATTGACCATCGCCCAGGCGCGGATGGACCTGTTCGACCTGATCCTGCAGTTGGGGTTGGACGACCAGGCGGTGGGGGCGGTCCGGGGCAAACGCGGGGCGCCGCGGGCCGCAGTCACGCCAACGCCGACCACCGGGGCCGGCCCAGCCGTTCCGGCCGCGGCAGGGAAGGAGGAGGCGGCGGCCGGAACGGCCCCGGCCATCTCCGGCGCGGCGCGGACCGGGGAAGAAGCCGGGACGCCCAAGCCCTACGCGGTCTCCCAGGTGCGGGCGGCCATCCGCAGTCGGCAGTCGGCCAGCCGCGAGACCAAGACCGCCGGGCAGGAAACGCCGGGAAGCGGGGAATGGAAGACCTATGCGCTGATGCTCGGGGTGATCGCCTTCCTGGCCTTCCTGCCGTCGCTGTTTCTGAGGCTGTTAGGGCCGGGCGAGACGGGCGACCTGGGCCCGAAGGTCGAGACCTGGGACCCGCGCAAAGGGGACGCAGAACTGGTCCACCATTCGGAAGTCCCCGAAGGACTGCGCATGAACCGGATGAGCCGGGTCACCGCGAAGCTGAAGGAAGTGCGTGCCGACGGGGTGGTGCTGATCGATTTCCAGGGAAAGACCTTCCGACTGCAGGGGGTGGCTTCCCTGCCTTATCTCGTGGGGAACGAGGAGATCGAGGTGGAGATGCTGCCCTACCAGACGCTGAAGGACGGCAGTATCATGGCGGAGTGCCATTCCTTCAAACCCCGCTCCTGACCGCGATTTTTCCGTCATGTCACTGATCGACCGCCTGGAACGGACCTGGGGGGGATGGGCGCACCCGGGCCTGGCGCGGGTGGTGGCCGGGGGCATGCTGTTGGTCTTCGGCGCGGAGTTTTTGGGGATCATCGGCCGGGAGGCCTTCCTGCTGGAGGCGGATGCGGTGCTGGCCGGTCAGGTCTGGCGGCTGGGAAGTTTTCTGTTCGTGCCCGCCAGCCGCAACCCTGTCTGCTTCCTGTTTGAGACGATGATGCTGGTGCTGGCCGGCGATGCCCTGGAAGAGGAATGGGGAACCTTCCGGTTCAACGTCTTTTACCTGCTGGGCGCGGTGTTCACCCTGCTGGCGGCCTTCGCCGCGCCATTCTTTCCGGTGGGCAGTTATTTCCTCAATCTGACCTTGTTCCTGGCCTTCGCAACGCTGTTCCCGGATTACGAGTTCCTGGTGTTCTTCGTGCTCCCGGTGAAGGCGAAGTTTCTTGGCCTGTTGAGCGGGGCGGGCATCGTGTGGGCCGTGGTGGTCCTGCCCTGGGCCCTGAAATTCGCCGCCCTGGCGGCGATCGGAAACTACCTGCTTTTCTTCGGGCCGATGTTCTTCGGCGGGATGCGGCAACGCCTGGGTCAGGCGGCCCGCGCCCGACAGGCCGCCGCCCTGGCGGCCGAGCCTGCCGAGGCCCGCCACCGGTGCACCGCGTGCGGGCGAACCGAGCGCACCGATCCCGACCTGGAGTTCCGGTATTGCACCTGTCCGGCCTGCGGCCGTGACGGAAAGGCGTTCTGCCTGCCCGATCTCGCACGGCACAAGGGGGCACCGGGGGCAATGGCCGATGCCGGCGACCAGCCCCGGCCTTGACAGCCCTTGGCGCGGTGAACGGAACCGGGGCGATCCCTTTACACCGGCCGCTTCGAGGGATATAGTGGGTTGTTCCCCGAGGGGAACCGACTTCTTTTGCCGCCGCCGTGCGGCCTGCTGGAGGTGAGCCCGTGAACGAGGCGAGGTCCCCCCGGCTCAGGCCGGAAGTGATCGTCCTGCTCCTCCTGCCGTTCCTGGGGATCGGTTGCGCCATCGTCAGCCCGTTCCGGGTCATGCACGACCATCCCGACGGCGGGGCGACCACGCTCAACGCCGCCCTCATGGTCCGGATGGGGGAACCCCTCGACTTCCGGTTCGACCGGTTCCGACTGCAGGTGCCTCTCAACGCCACCCCCCAGGACTGCCTTCTGACGGTATCCTCCACTTTCCCTGGTTCGGAATCCCGGACCCTCCCGCCCGGCTTCGCGCCGGTGTCCGACCTCTACCGCATCAACCTTCGTCTGAAGCTCGACCGCCTCCTGCAACCGGTGCGGCTCGACATTCCGCTCGATCCCGACGTGCAGGTCCTGTCCGGCAGTGAGGCCGGCATCTTCCTGGCCCGGCGCCAGGCCAGCGCGCCCTGGGAGCTCATCTCGCCGACCGTCGACCCGCTGAGCCGCACCGCCGCCGTCATGACCTGGCGGCTGTCGGAGTGGATGGCGGTCCGGCGCATCGGGTTCGAGCAGGGGTATCCGCAGGCGGCCCCAGGCCTGGCCGCCACCCCATCGGTGGCCCTTCTCGACCGGAACGGGTGGTTCGCCCAGGATCTTCGGCTGGACGTCCTCCTGCCCGCCCCCGCGGCCGGGGCCTTTGACCTGCCGGCCTGGCGCGTGACCATGCAGATGTTCCCCGACCCGGCGCTGGCGCTGGAAGCGAGGCCTCCCGCCGCGGGCGGAAGCGGCCAGACCCTCTCCCCCGACCCCCTGCAGGGCATCCGGGTCCCCCTCGAGACCGCCGCGTTCGTCGAGCGGACGACCGGGGCGGGCGGGGCGACCTTTTCGTTCGCCCTGGCGCTGGCCGGGAAGACGCCCTCCCAGGTTCCCCAGATCATCGACTGGGGGCTGACGGCCTGGAACGGGACCGGCCCGCGGTTCCTGCGGGAAGGGCGGTTGATCGTGCAGCCCCAGGCCGCGGCGGCCGTGCTCACCCTCCCCCGCGTGCTGAAGACCGTGCCGGCCGACCTCGCGGTCGGCGTTCCCCGCCAGACCTTCCTGGAGATCGCGTTCGACCGGGCGATGGAACCGTTGTCGGCGGCGCGGGCCCTGAGCCTGACCCCCGATCCGGGCCCGGCCTCCTGGACCTGGATCGACGGGCGGTCGGCGCTGGTCAGGTTCGAACTGCCCCTGGCGGTGCAGACCACCTACCGGGCCACGCTGGGCACGGCGGCCCGGGACCTCGAAGGAGGCGCCCTGGCCAGGCCCTTCCAGTGGTCCTTCACCACGGCGGCGGCCGCCGACACCTATCTCCCCAGCCTGGTGCAGGTCTCCCCCCCCAACGGCGCCCAGAACGTGCCGTGCAATGCGCGGCTCGTCATGCGCTTTTCGGAACCCATGGAGGTGGGGTCGGTGGAGAGGGGGGTGACCGTGCTCCGACCGGAGGTGGGAACCCTGTCCTGGTTCTGGACCGCCGACCGGACCACGGTCGGGGTGGTGCCAAACGCCCTCTGGAAGGCCTCGGACCTGCACGAGATCCTGATCGGAACCGGCTGTCGTGATCTGGAGGGGAACGCCCTTCCCGCGGCGCGGCAGGTTTCGTTCACCACGGGGGCCAAGAGCGGGCCCACGGTCATCGGAACGGTGCCCGCCAACGGCAGTCCGCTCACCGGGCCGCTGGCCAGCCTGCAGTTCCGGTTCGACCGGCCGATGGACAAAGCCAGCGTGGGAACCGGCTTCTCGACCTGGCCGGCCGCCCCGGTGCCGGCCACCTTCACCTGGAACACCGAGGACACCGAGGTCCTCATCACCTGGGATCCGCCCTGGATGCCCGCGGCCGACCTGGTCGCCAGCTTCTCGGGGTTTGCCCGTGACAAGGAAGGCATCGCCCTGGCCGGGGAGACCCGGTTCCAGTTCCCCCTGCCCGACCTCACCGCCCCCACGGTCGCGGCCTTCCTGCCAGCCTCCGGAGCGCTGGGCGTGCCGACCAACGCCGCCCTCTTCCTGCGGTTCAGCGAGCCCATGAACCGGACCTCGGTCGAGCAGTCCCTCGCCTTCTCGCCGCCGGCCCCCAGCCTGACCTTCCAATGGAACGCGAGCGGCACGGAAGCCTGGGTCAGCCCGGGGATGTCCTGGCCGGCGCAGGCCACCGTCCGGTGGTTCCTCGCCACCGCGGCGACCGACCTGCACGGGAACGCGCTGGCGAACGCCTGGTGGGTGGCCTTCACGACCTCTTCGCAGGCCGCCCCCACCCTGGCCGGGTCGGTTCCCGCCAACGGCCAGACCGGAGTCTTCCGCACCACCGTTCCCACCCTGCGTTTTTCCCAGCCGATGGACACGGCCTCGGTCAAAGCCGCCCTGACCCTGACCCCGACGGGTGCCGCCCCGCCCGTCCTGACCTGGAAGGACGGCGACCAGACGCTGGAAGTCGCTCCGCCCCTGCCGCTCGCCAACCTCACGACCTACGCCCTGGCGGTCGGCCAGGCCGCAAAAAGCGCCGGGGGCATCCCCCTCGCCCAGCCGATCCGGATCATCTTCACCACGGCTGACACCGAGCCCCCGAACCTGGTACGGGTGGTGCCGGCCGACGGGCAGACCAATGTCGATCCCGGCACCGCCGTGGAGCTGGCGTTCGACGAACCGGTGTCACGGACCTCGGTGCCGGCGGCCTGGAGCATCTCCCCCGCCCCGGCCGGCACCGCCTCCTTCACCTGGCCCGACGACCGGACGGTCCGGATCTCCTGGTCCACGCCCCTGCCGGGCAACACCCGGATGACCGGCCGGCTGGGCACCGGAACCGCCGACCTGCTGGGGAACCATCCCGCCAGCCCGTGGGAATTCTCGTTCACCACCGCCG
>CAZKPI010000166.1:6644-8819 GCA_964554555.1 uncultured bacterium | reverse complement strand
CGGCCACCGTGACCTTCGCCGCGGTCGCCATCATCGGGTTGAAGTTGCGGGCCGTCTTTCTATACACGAGGTTGCCTTCGGTATCGCCGGTGTGGGCATGCACGATCGCCAGATCGGCGAACAGGCTGCGCTCCATCACATAGGTTGCGCCGTCGAACTCGCGGACCTCCTTGCCCTCCGCGACAGCCGTCCCGACGCCCGTCTTCGTGAAGAAGGCCGGGATACCAGCGCCGCCGGCACGGATGCGCTCGGCCAGCGTGCCCTGCGGGTTGAACTCGATCTGCAACTCGCCAGCGAGATATTGCTGGGCGAACAGCTTGTTCTCGCCCACATACGAGGAGATCATCTTCCGCACCATTGAGGCCTACCTTGGGGTGGTGCTGGCCCGCGAGAGCGTCGTGGTCGCCGAAAAGGCCCTGGAAAGCTCGGCCGAGAGCCTGCGCAACGCCAGCGCCGCCTACGAGGCCCAGCGGGTGGTCTATTCCGACCTCCTGCAGGCGCAGGTGCATCACACGGGCAACGAGGAGAACCTTCTGCGCCAGAAGAACCAGCTCCGGCTGGCCCAGGAAGTGCTGGCCACCATGATGGGCGTCCCCTCCGCCCAGGACGCCAATCTGACGATGCCCTTCCTTCAGCAGGCCTGCATCTCCTGCGGCGAGGACCCCCAGAAACTTCTCGAACAGGCCCTGGCCCAGCGGCCCGATTACCTCGGGCTGGCCCGCCAGGTCGAAGCCCTCGGGCACCAGGAGCGCATGATGCGGGGAATGGTGCGGCCGCACGTGGTGGTCGGCGCGGCCGCCGAGCAGAACCGGAAAGACCTCGACGGCGGGGGCAAGGGCAACAGCATGGTGTTCGCCCGCATCGACTGGAACGTGGCCGATGGCGGCGAGTCCCGGCACAAGGCGCGCGGCCTCCAGCAGGAGGCCGCCGCCCTGCGTGACCGCCTGAACGCTTTGAAGGACCAGATCTTCCTCGAGATCCGCACCGCGGTCACCACCATCAACAACGCTCTCGAACGGATCCGGGTCAGCGCCTCGGCCGTGGAGCAGAGCCAGGAATCCCTGCGCATCCTGCGCGACCGGTATGTCGGCGGCCTGGCCATCATGAGCGATATCCTGGGGGCCGAGACCTCGCTGTCGGCCCACCGGATGAACCACGTGCAGGCCCTCTACGAGTATGCCCTGAGCAAGGCCCGCCTGAAGATGGCGCTCGGGGAACTCACCCCCGAGCACTGTGAAACCCTCCAGGCGGGTCACTGAAGGCGGGGTCGCCGCCGTCCCGGCCGTTCCGGGCATGGCGAGGTGAGCGGCCGCCCGGAGTTTGTCCCGGCAGGTATTTTCGCCATGTGATCTGAAGCTGGTTCCCGGGCAACGTCGGTCTGATGTGTTGACGAGGCCAAGGCCTGCGGAAATCACGGTTCATCTGCGAAGCATGGGATCGCTGAGGGAGAATTTCTGTTGTCCCGGGGGAGGGGTTCTCCTGGCCCCGCAACAGTAGGTTAGAAGGAAAGAAGACGGCGGGCAGATGGACCAGACCGCCGAGAGGAGGGTGAGCCAGGCCATGGAACCGTCGTCCTGGGGGAAGATCTGCCAGAAGTGCCTCGCCAAGAGGTCGCCTGGGGAAAAGGTGTTCGATCTGGCTTCGGGATGCGCCATGGTGGAGGTGGGCATCTACCTCCTGGCCGGGGCCTTCATGGTGTTTGCTTTCGTCTTCTCGCCTTTCGAGATGATCGCCCAGGTGCAGGCCGACTGGGCGGCCGGCCATGTCGATCGCGTCGTCCTCAGCATCGTTGCGGCCCTGGGCGCGCTGGTGCTTCTGGCCGGATGGTGGCGGTATGGCATCAAGTGGTCCCCGGTGTGCCCGCAGTGCGGTCAGCCGCACGAGTCAGGGTCCGGGGCGGGCGGCGGGGCCTGGGCGACTCCCGCCGCCGACACGGAAGACCGCCCGGTTCCGAACCCTCCGGGCGGGGGTCTCGAGCCCCCAGAAAAGCGGTCCGGAGGAGGGGAACCGCCCCCTCCCATGGGGGTCGATTGACCCCGCTCCCCCTTACCTTCCTGCCCCAGGTCTGTGGTATGCTGGGGGAGAGGTGAACGCCATGAACGACCCCCGCCGCCCCCCCTGCTCCCCGTGGATGGCCCTCCTGGCCTGTCTGGTTCTGCTTCCGGGGTCTCCCGC
>CAZKPI010000166.1:0-6625 GCA_964554555.1 uncultured bacterium | reverse complement strand
CGGTTCCTGCGGCCGCCGCTGGCCAGTCCAGCGAGCCGGATACCGTCGCGGGAGAGGGGTCGGTCGGGAACGCCGCCCCCGCCCCGGAACAGACCGGAGCCCTGGAAACCGCGGCGCCCGCCGCTGAGCCGGCGGCCGGGGAACCGGCCGGCGAACCCGCGGGCGGCACCGCGGCGGAGGGCACCGGCGGCGAGGTGATTCCCCCGGCTGTCCCTTCCGTCCCGACCGCCGGGCCGGCCGGCGATCCCGCCGGGGCCGTCGGCCAGGGGCCCGGGCGGCCGGTTTCCGGCGCGGGCGGGCAGAGACAGCGGCCCCTGACCGCGGAGGAGATCGAGGCCCGCATCGAGAAGATGCGCAACATCCTGTCGGCGACGCCCGACAACGGCGAGGCCAAGATCCTGCTGGCCGACCTGCTGATCCAGAAGGCGGCGACCATGAAGGGCCAGCCCCTCGCCGACATCGAGAACCTGTTCTTCGAGGCCTCGGACCTGGCCCCCGACAGCTTTCTCGTTCCCTACCAGTGGGGCAATATGCTGTTTTCGCTCAAGAGCTACGAGAACGCCATTGCCAAATTCGAACAGGCCCTGATCCGTCAGCCAGACCACCTCGACAGTATCATGAAGCTTGGCATCTCGCAGATGAACACCCTGAAATACGACGATGCCCTTGTCCAGTTCGAGAAAGCCCGGAAAATGATCCCTGAGGATTTCTACCTGCTGTACTGCATGGGCCGGTGCCACTTCGAGCTGAAGGATTTCGACAAGGCCGTCGAACTCTGGGAGGAAGCCCTCAAGCGGGCTCCCGACCGGCAGAGCGCCCAGTCCATCCAGCAGTTGCTCCGGCAGGCGAAGGAACAGGAGGCCTCGATCGCCGGCACCACCAAGGACGAGAACCAGCGGTTCATCGTGCACTATGCGGGCAACTCCCAGCAGGACATCGGCGACGTGACCATGGAGATCCTCGAGGACATCTACGACCAGGTCACCTCCGATCTGAACTACAAGCCCGACATCCAGATCAATGTCATTTTTTTCCGCACCGAGGAATTCTATGAACTGAACAAGGCAGGGAACTGGGTGGGGGCCCTCGCCCGCGGCGAGAAGATCCTGGTGCCTCTGCGACAGGGGTATTCCGACATGAACTCGGTCAAGGGAATCCTGGGCCACGAGTTCACGCACGTCATCGTCAACCTGCGCACCAACAACCGGTGTCCTGTCTGGATCAACGAGGGGCTGGCGGTATACCAGGAGTTCCAGATGACCTACGGGGATCCCACCCAGATGCGCAGTGACTACCAGAAGTTCTTCAACAACAAGATCCTCAACGAGCGGTCATTCATTCCTCTCAAGCAGATCAACCTGAATCCTGCCCAGGGCGCCTATGGGGACCACATCCCGCTGGGATACCTGCAGTCGTATCTGGCGATGCGGTTCATGATCGAGCGCTACGGCTGGCAGGGGGTCGATGCCCTGCTCGGGGGCATCGGCAACGGCAACGGCCTCGATGAATCGCTGGAGGCCGCCTGCAACATGTCGTTTCCCGAATTCGAACGGGAGTATGTCGATTGGATGAAGGGCCTCTAGGAGGGCCCCAGGGCGGGGCGGGGGGGGGCACCGCGCATCCGATGTTTTTTCCCTTATCTCCCCTTGCGGGTTTTCCCTTGGCCGGTATAATTGAAATATATTCACCGGGGTCTTCCCCATTTCATCAGGAAAGGGCCGCGCATGAACCGTTACCGCCTTCCTCTGCTCATGGGATTCCTCGCCGCGTTCCTGTGTTCCGCCGTCTGGCCGGCGGCCGCCCAGGAATCCAGGGCCGACCGGGTCAACCTGCTGTTCAAGCGGTTCCTGACCCAGGTCAATCAGCTCGAAGAGAAGTACCCCCAGGATCACGCCTCCTTCTTCAAACTGCGCAGTACGGTGAACGACCTGTTCAAGGAGGCCGAGGCGCTGAAGGAGATTTCGGCCAGCATCCAGCCGGCGGCCGCCGCGGCCGACACCCGCCGGCGGGCGCGCGTCGGCGACCCCATGCTGGGCATCGACCAGTATGCCTCCTGCCGCAATCTGCGCGGGGAAAAACTGCGCGAGGAACTGCACGGGCTGATCGCCATCCAGTATCCGGTCGGCTACCAGGCCGCGCAAGACCTGATCTTCTCCAAGATCGACAACCACGACGGGGAGGTCGAGTGCGTCTACACCGGCCGCCGCATCCAGACCCATGGCGAACCCGACGCCAGCAACATGAACGTTGAGCACACCTGGCCCCAGTCGCAGGGCGCCACCGGCGATGCCAAGTGCGACCTGCACCACCTGTTTCCCACCGATTCGAAGGCCAACAATATCCGAAGCAGTTTCCCCTTCGGCAATGTCAGCCGCCCAATCTGGGAGCAAGGCGGAAGCAAATTCGATGGCGACACTTTCGAGGTGCGGCCCGAGCACAAGGGCAACTGCGCCCGCGCCAAGTTCTACTTCGCCGTCCGCTACGGCAAGCAGATTCCCGCCGCCGAGGAAGAGGTCCTGCGCCAGTGGCACAAGCAGGATCCGGTCGATGCCGCCGAGCGGGCCCGCAACGACCAGATCGAGAACGCCCAGCACAACCGCAACCCGTTCGTCGATCATCCTGAATTCGTCGATCAGATCAACGACTTCTAGCTCGATCCCCGACCGACCCGCTCCCCCCGGGAACCCCCCAGGTCCCCGGGGGGTTTTCGGTTGGCCGCTGGTCAAGAAGGTTGGCCCGGGGGACATCGAGCCGGCAGAGGGCTGTCGCGGCGAGGGACGAACGGGCCCCGCGGTCTCGCCCTTTTTGGCATGGAAATCGCCCCGCCATCACGGCAAGGCCGGCACCAATCGCCCGTGGCACGCCCCGCCCGGGGCCAGCCACAGTCCCCGGGGGTTCAGCCCGGCTTGTGGATGACCGCCAGGCCCTGCCGGCCGTCCATGGTGACCCGGGCGGGGGCGGGGAGGCGGGAGTGGACGAAATGCCTGGTGCGGGCGGCGACTTCCTGCCCGCGCAGCCATTCCCAGTCGATGAAGTTGGGCGCCGCGGCGTGGGGGACGGTGAAGTAGCCGATGTTCATCGAGGTGATGTTGTGGAAGAAGTGACTGCCGAGGGAGGCGTCGACCTGGAAGTCGGGCAGGGCATACTCGACGATGACCTTGGCGTGCGAGATCTGGGGCCAGACGATGGGGATGCCCAGCCAGCGGTCGCGGGTCCCCCAGCGGCCGGGGCCGAGCAGGATATACTTGCGCCCCTCGCGGCGCATGGCGGTGTTCATCTCGTCGATCTCATCGACCATGGCCTGGGTGGCGCCCTTGTCGAACCGCTCCGGATCGACCCAGATGATGTCGGCCAGGTCGCGCACGGTGCCGTTGCCCATCCCCCGGGTGCAGAGCAGGAAGAGTTGTTCGGGGTTCCGTTCCACCTCTTCCAGGTGGAGGGTGGCCTCTTCGGCCTCGCGCAGGAGGTGCTTGACCTGCAGGACGTAGAAGGTTGGCTTGTGGTTGGCACCGGGATCGAGATTGAGGGCAAACTCGATCTCGACGGGTGACTCCATCGAGGCCTGCATGACGCCGAGGATCTCCTGCAGGAGCCTGGGCAGAGGGATCTGTGCATGCTTGACCAGGAAGGGAAAATCGAGGATGCGCGGTCCGGGTTTGCCGGTGCCGGGACGGAGGCGCTGGTCGTCGAGGTCCCAGGTGGAGGCGAGGTGATCCAGCACGCCGTCCTGTTCGGCGATTTCGAGGCCGAGAGTGAGGAGGGTGGCGTCGTCGCCGTTGAACAGATCGATGTGGTGGCGCGACAGGTCGAGGGCGTAGAACCGGCTTTGGGAACTCTTGCGCTGGTGTTCGGGAGGATCGAGGTCGAGGTGGGGGTAGGGGGGGCAGAACCGGTAGGTGGCCTCGCCGCCGACGACGTATTTGCCGAGTCCGAGGGCGATCATGCCGACGCCGTCCTCGGGCTGGATGTAGGAGAACGGGTAGTAGTTGTACGACTGGGCCACGCCGGAGACGTGCGGGTAGAGGCGGTTGCCGTGGATCGAGCCGACCACCTCCTGGATGATGACGGCCATGCGTTCTTCCTCGATCTTGTAGCCGATGGCCTCGAAGTAGCCGCGGGCGCCTTTTGAATAGACCGAAGCGTAGACGAGCTTGATGGCCTCCATCAGCTGGCTGAGGCGGACCATCAGGTCGGGGTGGTTGTTGGGCAGGAAGTAGGTTGCGTAGACGCCCGACAGCGGGTGCGACAGCGAGTCTTCGAGCAGACCGGACGAGCGCACCGCCAGCGGGAAGCGGACGTGTTCGAGGTAGATTTTCAGCCGTTCCTGCAGGGTGGGGGAGAGGGAGCCGAGCAGGAAACGACGTTTGACGACGTCCTCGTCCGTGGCTTCGTGGACGATGTTGGTGAGACGGTTGCGTTCGAGGAAGGTGGAGAACTCGTCGACTCCGACCACCGAGGTGAGGGGGATCTTGATGTTGATCTCGGGGACGCGTTCCGCCAGGTTGCTGGTGTTGAGCAGGGAGTTGATGAAGGCGATGCCGCGCCCCTTGCCGCCCAGGGACCCGTCGGCGAGGCGGAAGATGTGGTGCTCGCCGCTGATGTAGGCTTCATCGAACTTGATCACCTTGCCCTTGATGCGCAGGCTGTTGATCGTCTCGCCCATGTTGATCAGGAAGGAGCGCAGTTCCTCGGCGCCGGGGAAGTCTTCGACCTTGGCCTGGAAGACCACCTTGGCGATCTGGATCTCGCCGCGGGCCATCAGCCAGGCGGAGAAATGGTCGCGGGAGGCGTGGTAGATGATCGAGGAGGGGGGCACCGTGGCGAGGCACTGCCGCAGTTCCTGCATGTTCCGGGCGCGGCCCAGTTCGCGGCCGGTTTCGTCGCGGAAGATGAAATCGCCGAACCCGAGGTTGTTGAAGAAGAAGTTGGTCAGGTCGCGGGTGAGGTTGTCGGAGCCTTTGTTGATGAAATTGGCCCCCAGGAACTGGGCGGTGTGGAAGTTCTCCATGGCCGACGACTGGAGCAGGACCGGCAGGTCGGGGTGGAGACTGCGCAAGTGCTTCGTCAGCTTGACGCCGGCGAACTCGTCCATCTTCCCTTCCATCGGGTAGGTGACATCTGAGATGACGCAGAGCAGGTAGTCTTTGTACAGGTCGAAGAGGGTGACAGCCTCCTCGTAGGTCGAGGCCAGCAGAACCTTCGGGCGGGCGCGGCGGCGCAGGACCTTCTTCATCTCGTCGAGTTTCTCTTCGGCGACGAGGCGCTGGGTCTGCTTCATGATCTCCTGGTACAGGATGGGCAGGTAGCGCGAGTAGTAGCGGATCGAGTCCTCGACGACCAGGATCACGCGCACCAGGCCGATCTTGGTGTCGTTGAAGACGTTGAGGCGGTCCTCGACGCACTTGACCATGGCCAGGAAGATCTCGGAATTGCCGTTCCAGACGAAGATATGGTCGAAGTAGTTGAACAATTCGCGGTTCTGGCTGACCTCGCCGATCTCCGCGTTGTCGTTCAGCAGAAGCAGGATCGGCATGTTCGGGTTCAGCGCCTTCATCTTCTGGCTCAGTTCGCGGTGGTCGAGGCGGTGGATGCGGCTGATCATGATGACCAGGTCGAAGGGGCGCTGTCTCAGCTTGTCGAGGGCCTCGTCGCCCGAATAGGCGCAGGTGATGCGGGGGGCGTGGAACAGGTTCAGCTGGTAGAACTCGCTGAAAATCATCTCCGAGATGAGGCCGTCCTCCTCGAGCGTGTAGGCGTCATAGATGGTGGCCACCAGCAGGATCTCCCGCATGCGGACGGGCATCAGGTCGTGGAAGATCTCGTTGTCGGTCTTGTATTTCCGGAAGTAGTCGATGATCTCTTTCTTCTGCATCGGGTCCTCGGCGCTGAGAGGATGACGGTCAGGAGGGAAGGTTGTATTTTCTCCAACCCGGGACCCGGAAGTCAAGCTCCAGGATGGGGAAACCGGCGGATGGGGGGTGAGGACGGGTGACAACCCGACGGGGACCATGGTAGGATGCGGTCATCAGCCTGAATCCAACGATGAGGTGAGCCCATGCCGCGCAGACTGGTCCTGATCCTGGCCGTCCTGTTCCTGGTCCTTCCCTTCATGGCGTCCTTCGCCCAGGAGACCGAGAAGGTCACCGACCTGACCAAGGCCTACGAGATCTGGAAGGGCAAGGGCATCAAGTTTGTCGTCCGCGACAGCGAGGGGCATTTCGTCTCCTGGGGCGTGGGGCGGCTCGAGTCCTGGGGCGGCGAGTCCAAGTGGGTCGTGCGTAACCCCAAGGGGCATTTCCTCGTGCATGCCACCGGCCGGGTCGAGAACTGGAAGAACGGACAGACCCGCCTGGTTCTTCGTGACAAGAAGGGTCACCTGCTGACCCACATCAGCATCGACCTGTCGAGCAAGGCCAGCTTCGCGGCCAACGTCGTTGGCCTGCGGCGCCTGAAGGATGACCGCTATCTGGCCTTTGTCCAGGAGACCCTCGGGGAGATCCTGGTGAAGGAACTCAAGGCCGGTGACCTGATCCGCACCCGCGTTCTGCTGAAGTATCTCGAGAAGTACGCCAAGGAGCCGGGGGCCAGCAACTTCCGCCCTGTCCTGCGGCTGGTCATTCAGCAG
>CAZKPI010000165.1:6512-8842 GCA_964554555.1 uncultured bacterium | reverse complement strand
CGGCGGCCAGCCCGACGGAGGCCGGCCCGACGGAGGCCGCCGCCCCTGCCGGCGCCGGGTCGGTCTCGTCCTACGATGCCTTCCTGGACTACGTTGCGGGTCTGCCCGCCCTTCCCCTGCAGACCTTCGTGCAGGCCCTTCTCGAGCGGCATCCGGCGCTGGCGTCGGGCGGCGGGCCGCCCGACGATTTCACCGTGGTGGTGGTCGAGCGCACTGCTCCTCTCCTTGCGCCGGACCGGGAAAAGACCGTATCATGACCCCGGTTTCCCTCGTGCCTGGCCCGGGCGGGTGCAGGCCATTTCACGTCTGACGGAGCATCCCATGCCACGCAACCACCTTTCCCTTCTCCTGGCGGTCGTTTTCGCCATCCTTCCGCTCGCGGCGCTGGCCGACGGCGAATCGCGGCCGGCAACCCCCGCCGAACGGGAATACGGTCTGAACGTCCTCAAGCACCTCGACCAGGCCCTGCCCCCCGTTCCCGAGGGCTGGACCACCGCGGACCGGACCCCAGTCACCGCCTGGGAGCGGCTCAGCACCGGGGTCGGCAAGGACCCGCTGGGCGTGGATTTCTGCCTCGAAGCCCTCGACGCCGCGAAGATCGCCGACGCGGAGCAGAAGGGGAGCAAGATCATCGAGGAAGTGGCCCTGGCCCGCGGCGACGAGCAGAAGCGCACCGCCGACGCCGTCCAGAAGAGCCTGGATGCCCTCACCAAAAAGATGGAGGAGGCGATCGCCAAGGGTGACACCGCCGCCATGGAGCGGCTGGCCAAGGAGGTCGAGGCCGCCGCCGCCCCCGCCCAGAACCTGGGCGACGCCATGAGCAAGGAACTGAAGGAGAAGATGCAGGCGGTGAAAGCCCGCGATGCCCGTCTGCGGGCGGTTCTGCGGGTCAACGCCTGGGACACCCCCCTCGCCGGCTTCACGGCCGAGGGCCCGGTGGCCGGCCACCCCGCCTTCTGGCAGGCCAATCCCCCCGACCACGAAGGGGACTACGAAGGGGAATGGCTGGTCTTCGCCGGCGCCTGGAAGAGCATCGACCAGGACGGCACCCCGACCATGACCCCCGCCTGGAATCTCGCCCTGCCGCACACCACCGCCCAGAACCTGTTGGTCAGGGTGCAGGGCGACAAGGCCCGCGCCCGCGCGTTCCTGGAGGCCATGCAATGGGAGAGCCTGGACGGCCTGTTCCCCGGCAAGTGAGCTGACCGCCGGGTTTCCCGCGGCCCCTGGGTCATCCGTGATTTGACCGGGAGCCGGCGACCTCGTAGAATCCGGAGCATGTCGATGCGGCGGCGCGGGATCTCGCTGTTCTTCCTGCTGGCGTCTCTGGTCGTCGTCTCCATCTTCGCCTTTTCGGCCCACCGGATGGCGATGCAGTCCCTGCGCCAGACCCGGCGGCTGATCGACGCCCAGGCCGCGACCCTCCTGGCCCGGTCGGCGGTGGCCTGCGTCGCGGGCCGCCTGCAGGAAGGCCTGACGGAACCTGCCTCCGACCTGAACAAGCTGCTGCTCGACCCCGATCTGGCCACCGGCACCGTCCTGGCCGTCGACACCAGTCCCCTGGCCCGGGTGGCCGAGGCGTATCGCGAGGCGGGGGTCACGGTCGAGGCCCGCCTCGAGCGGGTCGAACCCCTCGATCCGACACGGCTGTCCGCCACCACCGGCGGGTTCGACGCGGCCGAGCGGCGGCTGTGGGTGCGCATCCGGGCCCAGGCCCAGGTCGGCCCGGTCTCGACGCAGTTGACCGAGATCCGCGAGATGCCGGTGGTCCATCTCCTGCCGGGCATCCTGGGCAAGTTCAGCCTGTTCGTGCGGCAGGCCGAGAGCGATTCCCTGGCCTACAACCGCTACGCCAACACGATCAACGGCTGGGCTGACGACGCGGTGCCCGACGCCGACCGCAGTATCCCGCTGGTGCTGAAGAACGGCGGGGAACTCGACGAGGGAACCCCCGACACCGGGACCGACGACCTGTGGACGCGGCGCGGGTTCATCTACCTCGGCGGCGGCCGCACCGTCCTGAACCTGACGGCCGGCAACGACGAGGGATACGGGGAGAACTTCCACTTCTACCGGGCCGGCTCGCCGCCCGACATCCCCGGCTACTACGATCCCGCCCCGCCGCCGTTCTTCACCCGGCCTCCCGACTTTTCGCGGCGGCATCCCCAGACCCTGCAGACCGGTTCCCCGTTCGCCTCCGCCTTCGCCTATTGCCTGAAATACGTGGTTTCGGGCTTCTACACCCGGGACGAGCAGAACCAGACCATGAACATCGACGACCGGCTGGCTGTCACCTTCCCAGGCCCGCCGCGGCCCACCGACCTGCGGAT
>CAZKPI010000165.1:0-6502 GCA_964554555.1 uncultured bacterium | reverse complement strand
CTCGTCCATCCTGCACCTGTTCGGCACCCGCAGTAACCCTTCCCCCACCCTGGTGCTGGGCAACGTCTTCCGCCGCTACGTGGAATACGCCGGGGTGGTGGTCGAGGCGACCGGCAACGAGGTGCGCGACGCCATCCTGACCTACGTGCGGCAGACTGACCAAGGGCTGGGGGCGCTGGCCCCGGTGCCGTCGACGGTCGACGCGGCCCCCCGGGGGGACCTGCCGGCGGGAACGCCCGTCCGGTTCGACCCGCAGGAGCTCACCTGGGCGGCCCTGTTCGGCGACGAGGCCGCCTATCAGGCGAAGATGTGCCGGGTGGTCGAGGAACCCTACCTGCGCAGTCACGATTTCCTCCTGCACAAGGAACCCGGCCTCTACGAGCCGACGGGATCGTCGTTCGGCGGGCCGGGGGCCCGCGCCGGCCTCCAGCAGACCTTCACGCTGGCCCTGCACCCGAACTCGCGCCAGACGGTGCCTTTCTTCGACCAGGGGAACCTGGCCGGACTGCCCGTCGACCTGCTAAGGGCCAAGGCGGTCTACCGGGTGCCCGATGGGAAAGTGTTCCGGGAGCGGTTCCTCGGCCACGAGGGGCGGCTGAGGCTCGACGGGGCCGTGATCATCACCGGCCGGACGGGGGAGATCACCTCCCTGCCAGCCGAGGTGAAGATCGAGCTGGGCGGCATCATCCTCCTCGAGCACGGGCATCTCGCCCTCGGGAACGTTGCGGCGGGCCCCGACCCCGACCAGGTGCTGACCTGCGCGGCCCTGGAGGGGAACATCCTGCTCAACCCGACCCGGGGCGGCGAGATGGCCGCCACCCTGGTCGCCCTCAAGGGCCGGGTCGAGAACATGAACCCCTCCCGTCCGCTCGACCTGCGCGGCGGCCTGTGCGTGGGCGAGTTCCCCGCCGCCGCCTTCCCGCGCGGGGGGCGCCTCGCCTGGAACCCGCTGACCGACCCGTCGGGCCCCGATTGGGGTTTGTACTATCGCGCCTTTTTGAGTGACTGCACCCTGGAGGTCACCCGCGAATGATCGCCCGACCAACGGCCGCCACCAGCCCTGGTTCGGCCACCGGCGGCCGGGCGGCGGCCCGCCGCCCCGCCCGGGGGGTGACCCTGATCGAGATCATGATCTCACTGCTGATCTTCGCCGCCTGCCTGGTGCCGGTTTTCGACCTGTTCCGGCGGGTGTCGGAGACCTCGCGCGTGACGCAGGAGGAGGTGGTGGCCTTCCAGGCCGCCGCCGAGCTGGTCGAGCAGTTGACGGTGGTGCCCTTCGCCGCCCTGCCGGTCACCAATGAACTGCCCCTGAAGGGAAGCGGCGAGGGCCTGCAGCTGCGCCAGGGCGTGCCGGGGTCGATCCTGGTGCTGGGGGATCTTCCCGCCGGCTTTGAGCGGGTGCTGACGATCGAGGAGGTCTCGCCCCGGCTGAAGCTGATCAAGGCTGTGGTGGCCTGGGGCAGTGCCCCGCGCCGGACCAGCACCTGCCAGGCCCTGGTGGAGTGGACGCCATGACCTGCACCAGGATCCGTCGGCCCCGGCAGGCGTTCACCCTGGTCGAGATCTCGGTCGTCAGCCTGATCCTGTGCCTGCTGTTGTCGGCCATCGTCAACCTGGTGCGGTCCAGCTCGGCCTCGTTCACCCACCAGGAAGAGGCCATCGTCTGCGCCGCGGAGGCGGCCACCCTGTTGTCGGTTCTGCGTCGCGACTTCGAGGACGCCGTGGCCAGTTCATCGAGCGTCGATTCGTTCACCCTGGCCGGGGCCGCGCTGTCCTTCAAGGACGAGGTTCTGCAGTTCGCGGTGGCCCGGCGGGGAACCCTGCAGACGGTGCAGTACGAGTATGACGCCAAGGCCCGCACCCTGACCCGGCACTGGGAGGGCCGTGCGGTGAAGATCGGCGAAGGGCTGGTGACGGACTTCTACGCCTGTCTGTGCTGGTTCGACGAGCTGGGCATCGTCCGCAGTATGCCGCCGGGGGATCGGGACCGGGTCGGGCCCGAACCGCCCCTGCCCGACCCGCCGCCGCGGGTGGTGAAGGCGTGGGTGAAGGTGCAGTTCACCATGACCGGGCGGGGGAAGGAAGGGCCCCCGGTGGTTCAGCCCTACACCGCCCGCCTGTTTCCCTTCCGGCTGAACCGGCAGTTGACCA
Organism: uncultured bacterium; assembly: GCA_964554555.1. Lineage (GTDB taxonomy): Bacteria > Muiribacteriota > Ozemobacteria > Ozemobacterales > Ozemobacteraceae > Ozemobacter. The sequence goes on along the minus strand of CAZKPI010000165.1, from coordinate 4,351 downwards.
GCATCTGGAACCGGCCCGCCGCAAAGTGAGATCGAACGATGACCAAACCACGATTTCTTTCGTCTCAAGGATATCGCCCGCCCACGACCATGCATGAAGACGACACCCGGGCCACCTGGCAAAGGAGTATCGACGATGGGCTCTGACCGACATTTCCGCCTGTTTGCCTGCCTGGCTCTCACCGCCCTGGCGTTCGCCGGGCCGGTCGTCCGGGCGGCCGCCCCGGCCGCGACCGCTTTTGACGTCGGGCTCCATGTCCAGCGGCTGTGCCAGCGCATCAACGGCATCGTGCAGGGGGTGCTCGACCTGGAGCGGGGCATCCTGTTCCGGCTCGAAAAGAAGCGGCCGGTCGACTGGGAGCGGATGGCCTCGCGGTTCGCCTCGGCCCGCCGCCAGGTCGGCGCCCTGCGCCGGATGGCGCTCCGGCTCGAGGAGAGGATCCCCGCCGGCCATCCCGCCCTGGCCAAGATCCAGTCGCTGAAAAGCCAGCTTCGGGGAGCGGTCCGGCTCCACCTGGAGAACGTTGCGAAGATCGTCAAGGCGGGCGGCGAGCCGTGCCGCAAAGCCATGGAGCAGGTGCGGGAGGCTCTCGAAGCCACTGAACCCGCGTCGGCGACGGTTCCCTTCCCCGTCCAAACTCTCGATGACCAGTTCTGACCGACCACCCACACCCATGCGCAGGAGGTGACCCCCATGTTCCGGTTCCGGCTTCCCCGACTTCTGTTCCCCGCCCTGGTGCTTGCCGTGCTGATCGCCGGCACTACGTCTGTCCATGCCGCGGACCCGTGGGCGGAGACGCGGCGGATCATGCAGGACTTCGTGGCCGCGCATCCCGGCCAGTACCGCGACGGCATCGCCCTGATCGTCGGCACGAAGGACCGGATCCATACCGTTTTCGAAAGCAAGCGCGGATGCGCCGCCACCCCCTTCTGGATCTGTTCCGCCTCGAAGCTGGTCACCTCCTCCATCATCCTGAAGCTGGTGGAATCCGGGAAGATGACCCTGGCCGACAGGCCCGGAAAGTATCTCCCCTTCTGGGACCCGCAGAAGAAAACTGATCCAAGGAATGCCATCACCCTCGAACAGCTCCTTTCCTTCACTTCTGGCCTTCCCCTGGAAAAGACGATCATCTGCTTCTGTCGGACCCTCGAGGACTGCGTCCGCAAGACCTTCCGGGAGGCGCGGACCATGCGGGGGGCTCCCGGCACCGTCTTCGAATACGGATCGGCCCACATGCAGGTGGCCGAGCTGATGGCGGTCAAGGCCTCCGGCCTGCAGGATTGGCATGCGGTCGCCTCGACCCTCTGTTTCGGCCCGCTCGGCATGAAGGCCCGCTACGAGAGGAACAGCGAGGCCAACCCGGTCGGGGCGCACGGCATCGTGACCTCCGGGCTCGAGTATGCGAAGTTCCTCCAGGCCCTGCTGAAGGGGTCCTTCCTCTCCGGCCTGGACCGGCTCACCGGCGACCACACCCCGGAAGGCATGCCGCTCCTCCGCTCCCCCGGCCATGAGCGGGGCTGGCACTACGGTCTCGGCTGTTGGCGCGAGACCACCGATCCCGACCTGAAACCGGCCGACGGCCTCATCTTCTCGAGCGCCGGCGCCAAGGGGTTCTATCCATGGGTCGACCTCCGGAACGGGTATTTCGCCATCATCGCCGCCGAACAGCGCAACGACCGGGGAAGCGACGAGGCGATCTCCATGGTGTCGGTCGATCTCGGCGAACAGGTGCGCCCGGCGATCCTGGCCGCCCTGGCGGCTCCACCCGAAGGCGGAACCCCCGGCGGCATCTCCGGCTCCCTGTATTTCCCGCCGGCCGACGGCAAGGGGAAGTGGGCCGCCGTTTCCCCGGCCTCGCTCGGCTGGGACGGGAAAGCCCTCGAGGAACTCTTCACCTTTCTGAAGGGCTCCAACAGCAAGGGATTCCTCGTTCTCAAAAACGGCAAGATCGTCGTCGAGAACTACTGGAACGGGGGCGGCGTGAAGGTGGTCCAGGGGGTTGCCTCGGTGGGCAAGAGCGTCACCGCCACCCTGTTCGGCATCCTGCAGGCATCCGGGGCGCTGAAGATCACCCAGCCGGTTTCCGATTTCCTGAAGCCGGGTTGGAGCAAAGCCGGAGCCCAGAACGAGAGGAAGATTCTCATCTCGCACCTGCTCACCATGACCAGCGGCCTCGACACCCGGCTTGGCTACCGCACCCCGGCGGGGTCCGCCTGGTTCTACAACACCGACGCCTATCACCAGCTGTACCCGGTGATGGAGGCGGCCGCAAAGATGGACAAGAACCGCTATGGGAAGCGGGTCCTGTTCGACCGCATCGGCATGGCCGACACGACCTACGGCGGCAACTCCATCCGCAGTACGGTCCGCGACATGGCCCGGTTCGGGCTGTTGATCCTGGCCAAGGGAACCTGGGACAAGACCAGGATCCTCGGGGACCAGGCGTACCTGCAGGCCATGCTGGCCCCGTCGCAGGCCATGAACCCTTCGTACGGATACCTCTGGTGGCTCAATGGTCAGCCGTTCTTCCTGTCCATTGGGTATCCGCCGCCCCGCTACGACACGGCCGTCGTTCCGGCCGCGCCCCCCGACCTGGTGCGGGCCGCTGGTCAGGGGAACAACCGGGTCTGGGTCGTCCCCAGCCTCGGCCTGGTGGCCGTCCGCCTCGGTGACGAGGCCAAGGGCGGGTCGACCGAAGGCATGGGGCCAAACTACGACGAGGAGATCTGGCAGCGGCTGATGCGGGTGATGGGCGCGGCCCGGCCGGCCCCCGCTCCGGTGGCCGCCGACGGCGGCATGTGAGACGGAGATTCCCTTCCCGGACATTCCACCAGGCATCTGGTGAGTTTGTACAAACGCCATTCAGGAGGTTGTACATGTTCAAAAAATCGGTTTGGTTGTGCGGTTGTGCGGTTCTGCTGGCCCTGGCCTGCGCCCCGGCGGCGTCGGCCTACGACGTGGCCCTCGGGATCCTGACCGTCTTCGACGGCAACAAGCAGGTGGTGGCGCAGAAGGTCGAACTCGTGCAGGACGGCGGCCCGGCCAAGGTGATCCGGCCGTTGGAAGCGACCTATTTCATGAACCTCGACACCCGGGCCCACTACGAGTTGACGGTCACCCTCAACGACAAGCGGAAGATGACCACCGCCGGCGTGGTCGGGGAAAAGAACAACGCCATCGGCCTCAAGGTCACCTTTGGTCCGTTCGCCCACCGCGTCGCCACCGAGAAGGTGGGCAACTCCCTCTTCTGCGTGGGCAAACTGCAGTTGGTCAACCGGCTGACCAACCAGCCGATCAAGGAGAAGGTCCTCTTGTCGTGCAAGCGGACCGACGCCGAGGGGGCCTTTGACGCCAAGACCAACGCGGATGGCTTCTGCAGTCTGGTCTTCACCAAGCCCAGCCAGTGGGAGATCACCGTCGCCCCCTTCGAGAAGACCGTCAAATCGGAGGTCCTGAAGGTCAAGATCGACAAGATCGACACCGAGAAGAGCCTGCGCCTGCCGGTGACCAACGTCGGCGGCAGTACCGACGCCTCGGGCGGCATGTAAGAACGGATGGGGGGCGCGTCCTGGCGCCCCCCTCCGGGGGTTGGCCGTCGCTTGCCAAGGACGGTCGCTCTGTGTGACAGTACCGGGGCCGGTCTGAACCGGCCCCGATCTCCTGGTGTGAGGTGGTTATGAAGCGTCTGGCCCTTCCCGTGATGATGGTGTTGGTGCTCGTCTCCGCCCCCCTGGCCGGCAAACCCTTCGGCGGGGGGTTTGGGGCAAGATTCGGCAAGCGGTTCCAGGGCGGGGCCACGGAGGCGGCCGGCGACAAGAAGGCGTTCGCCCCCCTGGTCCTGGCCTACAAGGGATTCGCCCGCCTCGACGCCAACCAGGACGGGGTGCTCGACCCCGCCGAACGGGCGGCGATCCGCAAGCCCGAGGTCCGACAGCAGGTCGAAACCCTCGACACCGACAAGGACGGCTGGATCCGCAAGGAGGACCTGCGCACCCGCGCCATCGCCCTTCTGCAGGAACGAGCCGCGAAACTTCCCGCGGCGATGCTGGAGCGTTTCGACGCGGACAAGGATGGCGGCATCTCCGTGACCGAGGCGAAGCAGGCCGGGGCCCGCGAGGCCATGCTGGCCGTCATGGCCGGGTTCGACAAGAACGGCGACCAGTCCCTCGCCGGCGACGAGATCCCCGCGATCGCCGCGGCTCTCACCGGCCTGGCGGCCAAGGCGCACGTCAGCCGCCTGCAGGGAATGCTGGGAACGCTTGCGGCCGGTGCCCCGCCGGCCCGGGAGTTCATTCATTTCGTCCTCGACCTCGACGGCAACGGCACGGCCACCCCGGAAGAACTGAAGGCA
>CAZKPI010000164.1:5177-8907 GCA_964554555.1 uncultured bacterium | reverse complement strand
GGTAGAGGTGCCAGTTGTGCTCCTCGAGCAGTTCGACGTCGAGGAAGATGGTCGAGCACAGGTTGCGGCCGCCCTTGCGGGGCGCGGTCGTGCCGAGGGCCCACGGTTTCTGGTTGATGTCGTAGGTGGCCGGCTCGGGCAACTGCACCGGTTCCATCATCTGGCCCAGGATGCCGTCGCTCAGCACCAGCACCGGGTTGCGGAACCGATCGGCCAGCTCGAAGGCACTGCGGGTCATGTCGGCCATCTCCTGCACGGAGTTGGGCGCCAGCACCAGGGTGCGGTAGTCGCCGTGGCCGCCGCCGCGGGTGGCCTGCCAGTAGTCGGACTGCGCCGGCGAGATGTTGCCCAGGCCGGGCCCGCCGCGCACGACGTTGACGATCACGCAGGGCAGTTCGGCCCCGGCGATGTAGCTGATGCCTTCCTGCTTCAGGCTGACGCCCGGACTGCTGCTGCTGGTCATCACCCGCGCGCCCGCGCTGGCCGCGCCGTAGACCATGTTGATGGCGGCGACTTCGCTCTCCGCCTGCAAAAACACCCCCTCCACCTCGGGCAGACGCCGCGCCAGGTAGGCCGGCAGTTCGCTCTGCGGGGTGATGGGGTAGCCGAAATAGTAGCGGCAGCCGGCCAGCACCGCGGCTTCGCCGATCGCCTCGTTTCCTTTCATCAGAACCTTGTCGGCCATCGTCACTTCTCCTTGCTCACGCGAAAGACCTCGATCGCGATGTCCGGGCAGCTTCGCGCACAGACAGCACAGCTGGTGCACTTCTCCTCGTTCAGCATTTTTGCGGGATGGTACCCCTTCGGGGTCAGGTGCTCGGCGACGCCCAGGACCTTGACCGGGCAGCGTCCGACGCAGATGCCGCATCCCTTGCACAACTCTTCATTGATGACCCACTTGGCCATGCCTTTCCTCCAGAATGTCTGACGGTCGATCGCCCTCCAGGATACCGGAGAGCCACCCTTGGTTCAACCCTGGAACTCGTAGCCCCGGACGAAGGCCTGCCGGTTGATCTCGGCCATCTCGGCCTTCTTGGCGGGGATCACCTTCGGCAGCCACCCCAGTACCTGCTGGTAGTCGAGGAAGGGGCAGTGCCGAATGTAGGCCCCAGCCATGACCAGGTTGGCCACCTTGGCGTTGCCCAGCTCGTCGGCGATGGCGCTCGCCGGCACCGCGTGGATCTGCAGGTCGTCGCGCCAGGTCTCGCCCGCAATCAGCGTCGAGTTGTAGATCAGCGTGCCCCCCTTCTTCACGGTCGGCTGGAACCGGGCCACCGAGGGCCGGTTCATCGCCACCAGCGTGTCGGGCTCCTGCACGATCGGCGAGGCGATCGGCTGTGTCGAGATGACGACCGAGCAGTTCGCCGTGCCGCCCCGCATCTCCGGCCCATAGGAAGGGATCCACGAGACATTCCGTCCCGCGGCCATCCCGACTTCGGCCAGAACCTTGCCGAGGAACAGGATGCCCTGTCCCCCGAACCCTGCCATGATGATTTCTTCAACGTCCTTTCCCATGTGTTCCTTTCTCCCGTGGGGGGCAGGCCAGCCCGGCAGACGGGCCGGGCCGGGCCTGCCCCGCTCAGGCGCCGGCCGGAACGGTCGACGTCGCCTCCGTCGAATCTTTGGGCAGTCCGAGGTGCCAGGGCTGGTCCCAGAACCGTCGGATGACAAAAACCGTGGTGGAATCGATGGCCGCATACTCCCCCGCCGGGCCGGGCCCGGCGGCGCCGGCCGCCGGCCGGAGATCCGCTCCGAAGGCGGGGGCGAGGCGGTCGGCCACCATGGCGAAGGCAAGGGGAAGCCCGGTGCGGTCGGCCGCCTCGCGCACCCGGGCGAGCCCCGCGCGGAACAAGTCGGGCGTCGTCTCGTCGGTCAGGTGCGGGTTGGCCACCAGGTGGGTGATGGTGAGGGCCGACAGGTCACTGTACCGTTTCATCGCGGCCAGGGTCTGATCGGTCGTGAGAAAGCCCGGCCGGAAGGGGTTGATCACGCACAGCACCTGCACGGGGCGTTTCCCGGCCAGGCCGGTCAGGCGCGCCAGAGGCCGCAGACCGAGTTCCCCGCCCCCCACGTCGCAGACGATGGGGAACCCGGGCTGTTCGAAGGTGGCCCAGACGCGGGCCGGCAGGGCGGGCAGGTCGCCGTTGAGGACGCGGTCGTCGGGCATGACCAGCACGACCCCCGCCCGGTCGAGGTCTTCCTTCACCTGGCGGACCCGGAAGAACGGGTTGACGATGTCGAGGTCGAGGAGATGGGCTTTCCCCGGCCCCAGGCGGCGGGCATGCCACAGGGAGAGGTTGAGGGCCAGTTCGGTCTTCCCCGCTCCCAGGCCGCCGATGAGGAACGTGATCTGGTCCGGCTCGGTGCGCGGCTGGGACATGGCGGCTTTATTTGCCGATGTTGTTGACCAGTTCCTGGAACTTCTCGAAATGGGGGACGTCGACCCGCTCCACCATCTCGTGCATCACCACGTCCATGGTGGTGATGATGGCGCCGGCGCGGCGCATCTTCTCGAGGGAGACGCGCCAGTCGACCTTGTGGCGGGAACTGGTGGCATCGAGCACGACATGGACGCGGAAGCCGCGGGTGAGAGCATCGAGCACGGTCTGGCAGACCGACACGTGGGTCTCCATGCCGACCACGACCAGGGTGTTGGTGTTCATCGCCTCGAGGCGGAGGGTCAGGTCCTCGTTGCCGAAACAGCTGTAGCGGTTGCGCTTGATGGGCTCGAGGCGCGGCACCAGCCCCTTGATCTCCTCGATCGACCCGCCGAAGATCTGGGGGGCCAGCTCCGTGATCAGGATGGGCAGTCCGACCAGCCCGGCGAAGGAAACCAGCGTCTTGATGTTGTTGATCATGGGTTCCTTGCGGTAGATGGGCTTGATACAGCGCTTCTGCACGTCGCAGATCAGCAGGACGGAGCCTTCTCGGGTCAGGATGTCGGGATGTCGCATGGGGTGTGTCTCCTCGCGGGTTAGATGGTCAAGGTGTAATCGCGGCCGAAATTGTTGTCCCAGTGGGTTTCGGTGGTCTGGCCGTCGAGCCGCACCAGCTGGAAGCAATACCAGATCTCGCTTCCCTTCGGGGCCCAGATCAGCCCGCGGAACCGGCGCGGCACCGGCAGACGCTTCATGACAAGGCTCCGGCCCTTCTGGTAGAGGGGGTCGTTGGCCCGGTAGAGGGCGTGGTTGACGGAAAATTCACTGCCCCACTCGATGCCGTCGACCTCGAGCTCGGTGTCCTGCGGGTAGGTCCACTGGCCGACGCTCCAGTGCAGACGCACGTGGATGATGTCGCCCGCGTGGTCGATGAACTCGAACGCCCGCGGCACCACCAGCTGGCTGAAGGTCGGCGAGATGCGCTCGTTGCCGCCGCCGAAATGGGCCTGAAAGAAATAGTGGAACAGATATTGGTCATGCCCCTCGAAATGGGTGGGCAGGCGGACGATCCAGGTGCGCCGCAGGGGGACGGTTCCCCATTCCGGCATCATGACGAACGACTGGGTGCGGGACCAGTCGGCGGCCAGGTTGACCGGCCCCAGCGCCATGTTGAAGGTGACCTTCTCGACGCCGTCCTCGTGGTCGATCCATTCCTTCTTCAGGTAGGTGAACCCCTCGAAGGGACGGGTGACAGGCACCTCGACGGCACTGCCTTCGGGTGGGGAAACGGGCTCGGAAAGCGGTTGAAACGTGGGGGTGTCAGCCATGATCGAGGGGCGCCGGCGGCGCCA
>CAZKPI010000164.1:0-5141 GCA_964554555.1 uncultured bacterium | reverse complement strand
GACCAACAAAATCCCGGGACCGGCGGCAGAGTCAGTTTTTCAGGGACTTCTTGGCGGCGACGATGTCGCGGATCATCACCTCGGAGTCCTTGGCCAGCTTGCCGCCGGGCTCGAGGGCGATCACCTTGTTGAAGGCCTCCATGGCCCGATCGAAGGAATCGACGTTGCCGGCCAGACCCTTGTCGGTGAGGGCCAGGCCCATGTGGTAGAAGTATTTCGGGTCCTTGTCGTTCTGGGCGATGGCCGCCTGGAACTTCTCGATGGCAGGGTCGAGCAGGCCCTTCTTGTACAACTCGTAGCCCTCGTTGTGCAGGACGTCGGACGGGTTGAGCGGGCCGGTGCCGCTGGCGCTGGAACTGCTGAGGTTGGCGGCGATCGAGGCCGCCTCGCGGCGTGCCTGCTCGGCCGGGCGGGCCGCCTCGAGCGCTTCCTTCTCTTTCTGGATGGCGGCCAGCCGGGCTTCCTCTTCCGCTTTCTTCTTGTCGAGCTCAGCCAGCACGGGACGCAGGCGGTCCTGGAAGGGGTTCGCCTCCTTCCGCAGGGGGTCGAGCGTCTGCCGGGCATCCTCGAGGAGACCGTTGAGGAACAGGATCATACCCAGATAGTAGCGGGCCTCGAGATCCTTGGGGTTGCGGGAGACCGCGGGCTGGAAGGTTTCCATGCCCTTCCGGAGCAGGCCCTTGTCGTCAAGGGCCACCAGACTGCGGTCCTTCACGGCCAGGTCGAAATACTTGTCAAGGGCGGGGTTCAGCCCCTCCTCGGCGAGGATGTCGAACACCTCGCCCAGCGGGCCCTGATCGGCAAGGATGGCAGTCAGGGCGGCCGAGGAGGCGGCGCCTCCGTCGCCCGGCCCGGGGGTGTCGAGCAGGGAGAGATCGACCTCGGTGTCGCTGGCCGCGCCGGGCTTGGGCTTCCCGACCTTGCCCTCGGGCACCACCAGGCCGAAAGGCCGCTGGCGGGTGCCCGAGCCCAGCAGGGTCAGGGCCTCGTAGACGACCAGGTCGGTCTCGGTGGCGATGGCGTGCAGTCCTTCGTCGGTGCCGATCAGCTTGGCCAGGGCGGCCACCCGGGCGTGGCCGGGCGCCATCCTCTGCAGTTCGGCCAGCAGTTTGCGGGCCTTGTCGACCTGCTTCTTGTCGACGTAGATCTGGGCCAGCCAGACCTTGGCGTCGAAGTTCCGCTCGTCGAGCATCAGCACGTTCTCGAACTCGACCGCGGCCCCCGCCAGGTCGCCCTTCTCGTAGGCCTTCTTCCCGGCCGCCATGAACTCAATGATGTCGCTGTCCTCCTGGGCGGCCAGCGGCCCGGCCAGGGCCATCACCGCCAGGACCAGCGCCAGCCCCCGCCGCCACCCCGCCCGGGCGGCAGAAGCGCCATGCCGGCCGCGACGTCCGGCCGGGCCGCCGCGACCGGGAAAGGGGAAAACGCCTGGGCGAAGGTCGGTCTTCAGAACGAGACCTCCGCGCCCAGGACGGCGATCTTCAGGGCAACCCGGGCCTGGGTCGGGAAGACGTGCAGTTGGTCGGCGGTGTAGTTGATGCCGCCCGCCGCGATCATCTCGAGATATCCGTCGCCGTCGAGATCGGCGAAGGTCAGCGGGGCGATGGCCTTGCCGATGAACTTCGGGTAGCCGGGCAATACCGACCCATCCATGGCGAGGGCCTGGATGTACCCGGCCTCCTTCCCCTGACCTTCCGGGTTCCAGGCGGTGTAAACCACCTCGAGCTTGCCGTCGCCGTTCAGGTCGATGATCTGCGGGGTGTGGTAGATCGAGTGCTTGGTCTTGAACGGCCAGCCGGGCAGGGGCTTTCCCTTCTCGTCGCAGACCATGACCGTGCCGTCAGCCTGCCCGATGATGAACTCGTCCTTGCCGTCGCCGTTCAGGTCGGCCACCCGCGGCGCGGAATGCGAACCGTCGGTCAGCTTGAACTCACTGCGCAGTTCCCCCGTGTTGGTCCAGAGCAGGAACTTCTTCTCGGGAGTGGTGGTGTAGACCTCCTTCACCCCGTCGCCGTTGATGTCGGCCGCGCCGACATCGAACGGCCAGGTCAGGTTGGGGGCGGTGGGGATCGGCCAGCCGCGCGCATTCTGCCCCGACAACTGCATGACGTAGACCTTGCCGCTGTCGTCCTTCGACAGGATCTCCTTGGTGCCGTCGCCGTCGAGGTCGGCGGTGACGATCTTGCCCGAGACCGAGGTGGTGACCGAGACCTCCCAGATCAGGCGCCCGTCCTTGTCGACCCGGTTGACCATGCCCGACTGGGCGCCGACCAGGCCGGTGCCCACGAAGATGTTGTAATTGCCGCCCCCGTCGACGTCGGCCACCTCGGGCGCCGACAGCCTCACCTTGCCGCGCAGGGGCAGTGACCACTTCTCCCGGCCGTTGCGCGCCACGCAGTAGAGCTTGCCGTTCATCGCCGAGACCAGCACCTCGGATTCGCCGTCATTGTCGAGATCGACCACGTTGACTTCCGACAGCACCGGCGAGTTCACCTTCTTGGGCCAGTTGGGCGGCCGCAGGATCTCGTTGCCCTTGGCCGAGAAGATGTGGATCTGCCCGTCGGTGGCCCCGAAGATCAGATCGCGTTTGCCGTCACCGTCGATGTCGTCAAAGACGCGCGGCTGGCCGTAGATGTCGCCGGTGACCTTGGCCGACCACCCCTTGAACTGCGGGCCGTTGTCCAGGCCCTGCGCGCCCGCCGGCGTTCCGCCGGCCGCCAGACACGAGATCGTACACAGAACCACCAGGGTCGTTGGCCACTTCATCTCCTGCCTCCCTCCCAGCCGCCGGCTGGGCTTTGCGGGTGGAACCCCCCGGCTCCGCCCGGTCCATCACATCCAGGCCTGGCCCCTGCCGCTCCCGGGGGGGCGGCCGGACACCCGAACCCCGCCGCCTGCTTGCGGCCTCCCGATGCGGGCCCGCCGATCCCGGCGGCCCGGGTCTGGCCGCCGTCTGCGGCAGACGGTGCCAGGGGGCTCGCGGTCGGACCAGGGGTCATGGCAAAGATCAGTACTGCACGAAATTCCGGATCACCTTGACCAGGGTCTCAACCCGGGCGGTGGTGTTGGTCGCGGGCACCTCGCCCACCACCACCACCTGCCAGACATCGTAGAACCCGATCAGCACCTGATTCTTGTAATAGGGGACGCCGAACATCTCCTTGAACGTGCCCGGCATCGTGTAGGGCTTCACCAGCTCCACCCGGTAGCGGCCGTCGGCAAACTCGACGTTGTATTCCTTGTCGATGCGCTCGACCGTGTATTTCGAAGGATAGTCGAGCCGGGCATTGCCCAGCCGGTACTGGTTCAGGATGTTGATGAGCACCTTCTCGACGCCGGCCTGGGCGAAGTTGCGGGCGCGGATGCGGGTCGCCTCCTTGTAGATCATGTCGGTGGTGAGGCGCGAGACGATCCAGTAGCTGATGCCGAAGATGCCGAGGATCAACAGCATGATGAAGGCGTAGAAGGCGATGAACCCGTTCCGGCCGGAAGGCCGGCCGGGAGGGGAGAAAAACGGCTGGCGGGAAGGATTCGTCATGATCAGGTGGCGGGGATCAGCTTCACGCAGATGAGGTCGGTGTCGAGGTGGACGGCGAAGTTCAGGTCCTCGCGCACCTTGGGATCTTTGTCGTCGAGGATGGTCATCTGCACCCCGACCTCGTAGATGTCGGCGGGGTTGGTGGTGAAATGCAGGTTTTCGACCCGGCTGGAGACCACCATCCGCTTCTTGGTGCCGTTGGAATCGGTGGTTTCCCGCATCAGCGCCCCCTCCTCGAGGAACAGCCGGACATGGACCTTCTGGTCGAGCTTGTTGAACACGGTGTGGTAGAAGACGATCTCCTCGCCCCCGTTCTCGAGGTTCTTGTCGGTGTCGAGGAGGCGGACGAGGTTGGGGAACAGGTCGCCGATCTTCTCGCCCTGGAACCAGAGGTTGCCGCGGGCGTCCTCCTGGACGATGGGGTTGACCCGCTTGATGTCGGTGAAGACCTGCTTCATCGCCAACTGCACCTTCTGGTTGAACTCCATGTGCTTCTGGCCCCACCGCCAGGAGGTCAGGTTACTGCGATAGACCACCACCACGATCAGGCCGATCAGGGCGGCGATGACCGCCGCGACGGCCAGCTCGACCAGCGTGAACCCGGTGCGGGACTTCCTCATGCGCTTCCCCTCAGAATTTGGCCGAGGTCTTCAGGTTGAAGGAGTTGGTGTTGGCCCGGTAGGTCACCAGGCGGGTCGAGCGGGGGAATCCGTTCTCGATCCAGCCGAGCAGGACGGTGAGCTGGACGAGGTTGGTCTCTTTGTCGCCGGTGCCCAGAACCGTGTGGTCGGGGGCCAGTTCGATGATGACGGTTCCCGACGCCTTGTACTTCTCGCGGAAGAACTTCGGCAGGGAGAACTGGGGATACTTGTCGCTGGGAAGGTCGATCGTTTCGGGGATGTGGTCCCACAGGAAGGAGTCGCTCTTGGCCCGGTCGATGATGTTCTGGGCGGCGATGGTCGCCGACAGGATCAGGCCCCCCTTCTCGACCGTGCGCGAGCCGGTCAGGAACAGGGCCAGCACGGGCACCACTCCGGCCCCCACGATCAGCAGGGCCAGCATGACCTCGATGATGGTGAAACCGCGGGGCGGCCTGCCGCGGGGCGGCCGGGCGGCGGTTGGCTCAGAACCCGCGCCGCTTGCGGTCTTCCACGTCGGGTGACACATAGTTCCTCTCGTGCTCCTCGAAGGTCTTGAGATATTCGATGCCCTCCCGGGCATTCTGGGCGGCCGGGGAGTTGGGGTATTTCTCGACGATGCGCTGGTAGGCCTCGAGGGCCAGCTGGTTCGACTTGTTGCGGAAATGGATCTCGGCGATGCAGTATTCGGCCACGCTGGCCTCCTCCGAGTTCGCGTACTGGCGCATGATGTCCTCGAAGGTCTGCATCGCCTGGGCATACTCGCCGCGCTCCATCGCCTCGACGCCGCTGGTGTATTTCCGCTCGAAGTCGGCCCCCAGCTGACGCGAGGCCGGGGCGGTCGCCCCTTTCGCCACCGGGCGGCCGAACCCCTGGTCGGGGGAGGTGATATAGGCCGATTCCAGGATCGACAGGCCCCGGGATGGGGCCGGGCCGCCCGCGCCCGGGGTTCCCCGGTCGGGCCG
>CAZKPI010000163.1:0-8942 GCA_964554555.1 uncultured bacterium | reverse complement strand
GGTCGTCAACGGCGTGCTGACCTACGTCTGCCCGATGTGCGGGCATGTCATCCCTGACCCATCATGACCCGCCGAGAAATCGCCGAGGCCATCGACATCCAGACCCTGATCGACCGGCTGGAAAAGGTCGGCACCGTGGCCGACTACTACAGGCTGAACCACACTTCTCCCGAGGACCGCCAGCGGCTGGCCGACCGATTGGCCCTCGCCCTGGCCCAGGAGCTCGAGGAGCTGGGGGTCACGGTGGAGTTCTATTCTGTCTTCTCATCCGGGGCTCTCATGACCCCGGCAAAAAGATCCTCTCGCTTCGCCCCCGGGTCACCTCCGGGGGCATTTCTTTGACATCCTATTTCAGCGTTGCATGGTTCGGAATGAGGTAGCGCATGGCTGGCATGATACAAGAAATCCGTGCCACCATCCTATTTTTCTCAGGCACGTCCGGAGCGGATTTGGGCGGGCCGAGGTGTCTCTCCCGGTCCGCCGGGGTGGGATGGGGCGCCTTGGCCCCCGGCAACCCGTATCCAGGGCGGCCAAAAAACAGTATGATGTCACGAGTCCCGGGCTCGTCTGCTCGACCCGGCCAGGGTTTCCTGGGCGGTCGACCAGGGGGGGCCGGAGCCGACGCCCCCCTTTGGGGAGGCGCGGTTCTCTGGTATGGTGGGAGAGGCGGAACGAGGTCTCCGCGGGAGGATGGGATGGACGTGATGAGACAGGGAAAGCGGTCGGTCCGGACGTGGGGGCTGATGCTGATGGCGGTTCTGCTGGCGGGGGCGGGGGCGTTTCCCGGCCGGGCCTGCAACCCGGAGCCCGGACCCAACCACTTCCCCCCGCCTGAGCAGGTGGAGATCCCGGTCGGCTACTTCGAGCTCCACAACACGCTCACGGGACTGCCCGTCAACAACATCCGCAGTCTGCTGGCGCTCGACGGGGTGGTGTTCGCCGGCACCGAGGGGGAAGGCCTGCTGGTCTGGCGCGGCGGCGAATGGCGGCAGTTCACCCCCGCCGGCGACCCGCCCTTCCCCGCCCCCACCGTTTCCTGCTTCCTGAAGGTGTCGGATTCACTGATCCTGGCCGGCACCCCGCTCGGCGTCGTCCACCTCACCGACTGGCGCGACCCGGCGAAGATGACATTCCGGCTGGTCGTCCCGCAGGGCCCCCTCGGCCCCGACGTCCTGGCCCTGTGGCCCGCTCCCGCCGGCCAGGACCGGCTGGCGGGAACCTTCTACGGGGCGGGTCTCCTGCTCGAGGACCGCCTCGAGCCGTTCCGCATCCAGGAGAACATTCCGCCCACCGGGTTCAGCAGTATTCGCACCCAGGGACAGGCCTGCTGGTTCGGGTCGTCAGACGGCCTGCTTGAACTGCAGGGCCGTTCCCTCCGGACCCGTGCCTGGCCGCCGCACGAGTTCGGGTGGGTCCAGGCCCTCGAGTCCGACGGCAAGGACTTGTACATCGGCGGCGCGAAGGGCCTGTTCGTCCTGAACACCGACGTCTGCCGCGAGATCCTGCCCGGAATCTGGACCACCGCCCTGGCCCTGACCCCAGGCGTGACCGGGCTGTTCGCCGGCGGCATCCCCAGCGGCCTGGAGGTGGCCTCGGGCGCGGCGAAGGGGGCGAAGGACTCCCCCGGGGCCATCGATGCCATCCGGGTCGTCCAGGAGATGAACCAGCGCTACCAGCAGATCATGACCGCCTGGAACCAGGGGACCCTCCTGACCAGCGCCTACGAGTCCTATCTCCGCGACCTTGGGAACCTGGCCCCCCGGGTCAATGCCTCCCTGCTGAAGGGCCTCTGGGTCGGCACCCAGGATGCCGGGGTCATCCTGTACACCACCGATGGTCAGCGCCGCCACCTGACCCGCGCCAATTCCAAACTGCCCAGCGACCGGGTGACCGCCATTTCGTCGCTTGAGTCGGGCGAGACCTGGATCGGCACCTACGACGGCGGCCTCCTCCGCTACCGCCGCTACCTCGTCAAGCCGGCCGACAAGCCCGAGCCGGTCTTCACCGGCGCCGCCACCACCCTGCGGGTGGTGGGCGACATCCTCTACGTCGGAACCCCCTCCGATGGTCTGTATGTCTTCAACACCAAGACGCTGTGCCAGCTGAATCACCTCCACGCCGGCAACCTGGAGAATTTCCACACCCGCGTCTCCTCCGTAGCCCCCGATCGCGACGGCACCATCTGGGTCGCCGGCAACGCGGGCCTGTGGCGGCTGTCGGGGGAGGGCCGGAAACGGTTCTCCACCGCCGACGGTCTGCCCGCCATGGAGACCGAGCTGGTGACCACCGACCAGGACGGCCGGGTCTACGTCGCCGTCAAGGCGCCCGGCAAGTCCGTTTCCGAGCACCTGGCCAGCTACAACGGCGAGGGGTTCACCTCCTATTCCGTGAGGACCCTGCAGGCCATCCTGGCCATGGCCCCCGCCGACCGCGCCGCCGCCCTCCGGGCCATGGGCCTCCTCGACTCCTACCAGCAGGCATTCGACACCGGCAACGCCTCGGCCGCCCTCCGGGCCTACGATCCCGGCACGGCGGTGGAGCGGGTGACCGCCCTGCTGGGCACGCCCCACCTGCTGATGATCGGCACTGAAGCCGGGCAGTATGTGTTCGACGGGGCGGGGTTCAAACCGATGAACGTCGTCGGCCCGGCGGCGCAGAGCCAGGTCATCGCCTACGGGAAGCGCGGCAACGGCTCGATCATCACCATGGGCCCCAACAAGATCACCCTCTTCGACGGCAAGGACTTCTCGCCCGTTTTTGATTGCGCCTCGCCGACGGTTGGCCAGTACACGGGCCTCGACCTCGACGACATGAACACCGACCTGTTCTGGGCCTGTTTCACCACCCCTGGCGGGGGGGCGTTCGGTCTGTATCAGAACCCCAAGTGGGATGCGGTCGCCTACGAGAAGCCGATCCAGGCCATCGCCCGCGCCTTCCCGTACATGTTCGTTTTGTGCAAGGACGGGGTCTGGCGGTTCACGCTCTGACCCGGCCGCCGCCCGGCCCCCGTCCGCGTTCCGGCGGAGGAGTGCCCAGACGGCCGGGGCGGCCCGGGTCCACGGGGAGGCCGGGGCGGCCGCCGCCCCTCCCCTACCGGAGGCGGTTCAGCAGGAAGCGCGGTAGGAGCCGGACGGCCCAGGCCCCGAGCCGCCACCGGCGCGTGATGTAGGCCCGCTCCCGCTTTTCCCGGATGGCGCGCCGGATCTGGCGGGCGGCCTCATCGACCGGCACCACCCAGGGCCGCCAGCCGCCGGGGGGCAGGAGGGGCGTGTCGACGAAGCCGGGCCGGATCTCGGTCACCGTGATGGGCAGGCCAAGATAGCCGGCGTTCTGGCGCAGGCAGGCGAGGTAGCTGGCGATGAACGCCTTCGACGCGCTGTAGGCCGGGGCGGCACGGTGACCGAACAGGGCGGCGATCGAGGAGATGCCCACCAGGTGCCCGCGGCCGCGCTCGAGGAAGAACCGCATCCCGACGTTGGCGGCGGCGGCAAACCCGGCGACGTTGACCTCAATCGTCCGCCGCTCCCATTCCCAGTCGAGCTCCTCGTTGAAGTGCAGAATGCCCAGGCTGATGACGAACAGGTCGACCCCGCCCATTTCCCGGACGATTCCCGCGAGCGCCGTCAGGGCCTCGGGCTGGCGCGTCATGTCGAGGTGATGGACGGCGCGGACTCCGCTGGGAAGGCCGGACGGGCCCGAGGCCGGCAGTCCGACGGTCTCCACGGCCCAGCCGTCCTGCGCCAGCAGACCCGCCAGCGCCCAGCCGATGCCGGAGGTGCCGCCAACGATCAGGGCTTTCTGCCCGGTCATGCCTTCCCCTGACGCCGCCCCAGCATGACACCCAGTCCCCCGCGAACCCGACCCCAGGACCGGTCCGCGGAGGAGCGCCCGCCGGGGCGCCCGCGGCCCGCTTCCGGCATCGTGCCGGTCGGATCAGAGAAACAGGATGGGGTCACCATGCCTTCAGGGCTGAAGGGGGAAGGTGCGGCGCATCTGCTCCTTCCGGGAGTAGACCACGATCCGGTCGGGAAGGATGTCAACCACCTTGAATTTCCCTTCCACCTCCTGGTCGCGACGGACGGTCAGGGTCTTGCCCTCATAGACGATCAGGGCGGACCGCGACTCGGCATCGCCGACGATGCCGATCAGCTTCAGGCGCAGAGGCGGCGGCGGGGGCGGCGGCGGCCCGGCAGACGGGGTCACCGTCGGCGCCAGGGTGCGGGCCGGGGCCGGAGGCAGAGAGACGTTTTCCCCGGCGGGAGCCGCCGGTGCCATGGCCGGGCCGGCCGGCAGGCCGGCCGCATCCTCCACGACCAGGAAGCCGCCATCCTGGCGCAGGCCCAGGCCGGTTGCCGCGCCGATCATCGCCAGAACCTCCCCGAGGGGCCGGTCGCGGGCCTGCACGGTAACCCGATGGGGAAGATCCTTTGGGAAACGCACTCCCAGTTTGGCCGTCCGCGCCAGCACCGCCAGCACCTTGGCGGCCAGGGCGGCCCGGAAGTTGATCGACACCTTGACATCCAGCCCGGGAAGCGGCTGGCAGGCGGCGAGGCGCGCCCGCAGGGCGTCGCCAGCCCCGGCAGGAACCAGGATCCACCAGCCCTGCGACAGCTCGCAGGTCACCGGGGCCGCCAGCATCAGCTGTTGCCGTGCCGCCGCCTCGTCGAGGTCCTTCCCCTCGACACTGGCCGGACCCAGCGTGCCCGGAAAGCAGACAACCGGTCGTTCGAACTTCGCGGCCATGACCATGGCGATGTCGGCCGCCTCCGCGCCCTGGAAGGAAAGGCTGAGACGGTTCTCCTCGGCGTGCAGAGTGAGGCCCCCTGCCCCTCCGAGGCAGACCAACAGAAGCAACGCCAGAACGCCAGGCAACGGCCGGCCAGAAGGTGTTCGCATGTCGAATGGTCCTCCCATCGTCGAGATTGCGGTCGTGGTCCCGCCACCATGATACGCCGCCCGGCCTTCCCCCGCGAGACCACCGGAATCGGTGCCGTCATGCGTTCCTGTTCCATTTCCATGGTCCGTGCCTCGGCGAACGGACCCGCGCCGCCAGAAGGGGTCCAGGGCCATCGGCCCTGGCGGGGTCGACGGGGCAAAGCCCCTTCGGCAAGCCTTCCTGGGGATCACAGATTTCTTTCAGTCGTTTCCCGGGGGGGTCCCGCGACTCAGGGGTCAGGGCTGTTCCAAGATCTTCCGGTACCCCCTCCGTCCGGCAAAGGGGAGCACCCCGCCCCTCGCCAACCCGCATCCTGGGCCTGAGCATGATTAAGGTTGGCGGCACGATGTTCGGGCAGACAGCACGGGGGGAGGAAAGCCTGGCTTTCCTCCCCCCGGGTGGATGACGGAATCAGCGCGGCGGGGTGATGACGATCTCGTCGCGGAAGGGGCTGGCGGCGGCGTCGATGGCTCCGCCCGAGGAGAGGGACTGGGCCGTGGTCTCGATGGTCGAGGTGACTCCGACGATTCCATTCTTGACGGAGGCCTGGGCGAGTTGCAGGTAGGCCTTCAGACACTTCTCGTAGGCGGCCCGGGCTTCCTCGGCCTTGGCCTTGTCGCCCTTGGCGGCGAAGTATTCGCTGGCGGCCTTGTTGCGGTCGGCCAGGGCCTTCGGGGCGGCGATCCGGTCGCCCTTCTGCACGGCTTTCTCGTAGCGCTTGTTGGCCTCGAGGTACCGCTGGTAGGCCGACTGCGCCTCCATCGTGCGGTAGGCGGCGAGGGCTTTCTCCCAGGCGGATTTGGCCGAGGCGGCCTTGGCCCTGTCGCCGAGGGCCTCGTAGTATTTCCAGCCGTAGAAGTTGCGTTCGACCAGCGCTTTCTGGGCGCCAAGGGCATCACCCTTCTTCTGGGCGGCCTCCTGGCGCGCGCAGGCGGCCTTGTACTGGGCAAGAGCCTGCTGGGCCGCGGCGTTCGCCGTGGTCGCGGCGCCCGCGCCTTCCTTTTCCTTCTCCTTGTCGGAGGCGGCGTTCTTGATGGCTTTGTCCAGCTTGTGGCCGACAATGCCGCCAATGATCGTCCCGGCCACTGCCCCGACCGGCCCGGCCGCGGCCCCGATCATACCGCCGGCGACGGCCCCGCCGATCATGCCCGCGTGGTTCAGGACCCAGCTCGACAGGCCCTTGCCGACGAGGAACCCGCCGACCCCGCCCACGATCGCCCCGGGGACACCCCCGACCGCCGCTCCCACCGTGGCACCGACCAAGCCGGTGGCCACCCCGACCAGGGTGGTCGAGACGGACTTGAGCTTCGAGAAGAAGCCCGCCTTCGCCGCCACCGGGGCCGACACGAAGAACGAGACGAGCATCGCGAGCACCAGCAGGGAAGCGATCTCACGGCGCGGCCGCAATGACAGGGTCATCATAGGTGTCCTCCCTCGATTCCTTCAGGGCAAGATCATGTACCGACTTCCCAATTTTGACCGAAAATCGGCAAACCCGCAAGGCCTCCCGGGGTGAGTCAATCCCGGGAGGGGGCCGGGCCGACGAAGCCGACCAGCACTCCGCCGTCGGTGTCCGGCCTGGCCCGCACCAGCACCCGGTCGCCGGCATGGACGCCCCAGTCCTGGTTCGGCTCGTTGAGCAGTTCGCACTCGATCAGGGTGAACCCGTCGGCGTCCTCCCCGGCCAGCCGCCAGGCGGTTCCCCAGACCACCTCGGCCTGCATGCCGCGCCGGGCGAGGCGGAACCGGATGTCGTCGGGATACCCGGGACAGCGCAGGGGGTCAAGCCACGCGAGGCGGCGGATGGGAGCAGTCTCGGGCCGCCGATAGCTCTCGAGCCAGTCCGGAACCTCGGCCAGACCCAGAGCCTCCCGCTGAGACGCGGTCAGCGCCTGCGGCGTCAGGCTCTGGAACACCCCATGCCGCAGGATCAGCCGGCTGCGGTCGGCGACCCGGCCAGCCAGGGTCACCGCCCCGCCGGCCGCGACCGTGGCGGTGCCCAGCACGTGCAGGCTGATGCCGGCCTGCAGGTCGACGTAGAGGAACCCGACCAGGTGCGTCCCGGCGGGGCCGGGCAGAGCGTCGCCGAGGCGGGCCGCCGCGGCAGGGAACAGCAGGACCCAGCGGTCGAGAAGCTCCTCGATGGCCGCCCGGCCGGCTCGGCTCATCGCCTCGGCCTCACCAGCGCGGCAGGGCGGGGGAGAGCCAGCCGATCACCTGGAAAACGACGATCGCCACCACCCCCAGCCCGGCCTGCCACAGGCAGGCCGACGACAGGGGCGGCTTCTCTTCCCAATACTTGTAGAACAGGACGAACCCCACGGGCGGGAAAGTGGCCAGCAGAACGGTGACCAGGATCGGCACCTGTTCCCCGGGCGGGCGGTCGCGGGCCAGGTCCCACCCCGCGCGCACGCCCCACGCCACGATCCCCAAAGCGAGAACCAGTTTGACCAGCGACCCCGCCAGCGACCACAACGAAATGTCCATGCGTCCTTCCCTCCCGTTTTCCGGGCACCGGGTCACCGACCGGCCCGCCCAGCCCCCTCGCCCCGCCGCCGGATCAGCCGCCATCGCGTCCGGACGGCCGTCACCACCAGCCGAACTTCTTGCGAAGCCGTTCGACGTGGGCCGGAGCGATCAGGGAGGCGTTGATGCGGGCGGTCTGGGTGTCGCCATCATGGGCGGAGAGGCGCACATACACCGCCTCCACGCCGAGAGAGCCAAAGGGGATGACCCGGCTGAAGGAGCGGGTGATCCCGGCGGGATCCTCCATGTTCTCGTCGAACATCATCTCCCCCTGGTTCATTCCCCCAGCCCAGGTGCCGACGATCTTGGCGCAGTAGGGCGGAATCGGCTGGGCCGAGCATTCGCCGGAGATCGAGACCTGAGGCCCGGTGACGACGAAATACAGGTCCTTGCCCGCATCGTAGGCGGTGTTTCCCGCCGCCGCGTGGGCCAGGCGGGCCCCCGAGACCGCCAGTTGGACCTGGCAGGTGCCCTTCACCACGACTTCCGCCGCCCCCCCCTTGACGGGGGCGCTGGGGCGCAGGTTGTTGAGCCGGGTCGCCTCCGCCCGCAAGGCGGCGATCTCGCGGTCGAGGCGCTGGACGATCTTGCCCGCCAGTTCCCGGATGATGTAGGTGCGGCGGGTGATGGTCTGCAGCCAGGTGTCCTTCTTCCCGTCGGCCGGGGACCACCAGGGGCTGGTGAACCGGATGGGCATGTTGTCGGAGTCGTACCGGTCGAGATTCTTGGTGGCCAGGAGTTCCTGCATAGCCCCGAACAGGTCGGACAGATCGGCACAGCGAACGGCCAGATCGGCGGGCAGACGGACCTGGATGACTTCCTTCCGGGTGGCATGTCCCCAGGAGTTCTCCTCGAAGAGCAGTTGATTGAGCAGGTCGGTGCCATGGTCCAGCAGGGTCTTACCCGGCATGCTCACCCAGTCGAGGGTGTCATAGGCACCCTTGACCAGCCCTTTGAGCAGGTTGCCCTGGAGATGCCGGGCGGCCTTCCCCCGGATCTCGGCCATCACTTCGCGGCTCTTCTGCAGGCTGGCGAGCAGTGACTCGATCCGGGCCGCCCGTTCGGCCGGATCGGGTGCCGCCGGCGGGCGGGCGGCCGCCGCGCCCGGACCGGCCCCTCCGGCCAGCAGACAGAGCCCGACGATCAGGAAAAGCCACGGGAAGGCAGACAGGCGATGGTTCATGCGTTTTCCTCTCAATCGACCGGGTGCCGGTCCAGGGGTTCCCCCGGGCTCCAGGTAGTGGTGCCCGGCGGTTGGGTGAAGAGCACCAGGGAGCCGGCGGGGGTGGGAACCAGCCGCAGGCGGTGGGTCCCCGCGCGAAGCCCGGCGCTGGCGGCGAAGGCTTCTTCATCAGCCCGGGCCAGGACCTCCGGGTAGTCGGCGGGCTGGTTCAGGATGGCATCGGCCACGGTGGCGGTCAGGATTGTGGCCGCCCCGTCCCGGTTCCGCCCGGTGATGGCGTAGGTCCAGGTCTGACCG
>CAZKPI010000162.1:8834-9061 GCA_964554555.1 uncultured bacterium | reverse complement strand
CGCCCCCCCGCGCCGGCTGGTCCCCGCCCTCCGGCCGCCCGCCCAGACAGCCGGGCGGGTCCCGGGGCCGGGCCGGAGAACGACGACGGCGCGGGAATCAGCAGGTGCCATGCGCCAGCAGGCCCACCTTCCGGCCCTGTCGGAACAGTTCGTTGTACCGCCGGCAGGCGGCGGCGGTGTCGGCCAGCTCGACCTGCGGGATGCCCCGGCGGCGGATCTCCGCCGCC
>CAZKPI010000162.1:2002-8824 GCA_964554555.1 uncultured bacterium | reverse complement strand
GCAATCGATGGCGCGGTTGGCGCCCAGGCCGAGGATCAGCACCTCCAGTCCCCGGTCGAAAACGCCGGTGATCATCGCGATGTCCAGCCGGTGGCCGGCGCGGTCGGTCCAGGCGGTCACTTCGGTCCCGACCAGCCGGATGTCCCGGCCGGCGCCGGCACCCGGGGGAGGCCCTCCATGCACCTGCCCGGCGATGACGAACCTCGCCCAGGTGAAGGATTCGATCGGACCCGCGGGGTCGGTGAACATCGTGGTTCTCCTCCAGTACGGAGCCGCCAGGAACCCCAGCACCTGACGACACCAGCTGACCAGGCCCACTTCAGCCCCTCCGGCCCAGCCGCGGCTGGCCGCCGCGCGGGATGCCGGACCGCCGCGTGTCTGGCCGCCGCGTGTCTGGCGGCCGGCCAACCGCCCAGGGCTTCATTCGGCGGGCTCCTTGATGGGAGGGACCTTCTTGCGCAGGGTCACCCGGTTGCCAGAGCCCTCGTAGACCACCTCATCGAAGGTGAGGCGGGACAGCATGACACCCCGCCCGTGTGCCGCCAGCAGGTTGCCGGGGGTGTTGGGGTCGGGCATGTTCCGCCAGTCGAACCCCGCCCCTTCGTCGGTGATGGTCCAGGAGCAGAGGTCCGCTTCCAGGCGGAAATCGATCGTCGTCTTCCGGTCCCGGTAGCGGGGGTCGGCGGCGCGTGCCATGACGAGGTTCTGCCAATCGAGAGAACCGCCGGCCAGGGCGGCCGTCTTCTCCTCGTAGGTGATGCCCAGGTTGCCGTGCTCAATGGCATTCAGCAGAATCTCCACCAACCCGAGCCGGACACCCAGCCGCTCGGAACGGGGAATCCGGCTGTCCGTCTCCTGCATCAGCCGGTCGGCCACCTTCCCGACCAGCTCGGGGCGGTTCCCGAGCCGCATCACGAGGTGCCGCAGGACCATGAACCCGACCACCTCCCGCTCGGTCGACCGGGTGCCGAGCACGTCGGCGTATTTGCGCAGGTTGGCCGTGATGTCCTGGAGCTGGAGGGGCTTGACCAGGAAGTCGTTGGCCCGCAGGCGCAGAGCCCGCAGGGTGTGTTCGGGCGAGCCGAAAGCCGTGGTCATGATGACGACCGTCTCAGGACTCCTCTCCCGGATCCGTTCCAGCATCTGGAGGCCGTCCATGACCGGCATGGCAATGTCGGAGAAGACCAGGTCGGGCCCCTCCGCCTGAAACTGCCGCCAGCCCGCGGCCCCGTCGGCCGCCTCACTCACCTCGTGACCCAGGTGCCGGGTCACGGTGGCCAGGAACAGACGGGAGGGCTCGTCGTCCTCGACGATCAGGACTTTCATGGGAACCGACCTCGCTGGCGCCCCGCGGGCGATTGTCGAAACCATCATACCACCCGGCTTGGACCCCGGTCCAATTTCCTCGGCGAAGCGGGGCGGTTGCCCGGCCTGGAAAAACAACGTGCGGGGAGGAACCGACCAGGTGTATCATGGGACCAAGAACTGAGGGGATGGACTCGTGGATGAGGCAAGAGAGTCCCTGAGCGAACCGTTTTGGCAAAACCTGACCGCCGCTTTGGTCCTGGCCGGTTGCCTTCTGCTGGCCCTGCCTGCCGCCCAGGCAGAGATCGTCGCCCCCGGAGAAGCCCCCCACGAGAGGACCAAGGCGCCGTCCGGAACCCTGCGGGATCTCCCCATCCGGTTGTTCGTGGCCAGCATGACCCTCGACCAGCTCCAGAATCTCGTGGTGACCGAGACCAAGATCCCCCAGGCCGGCGAGACGGTGACCCAGAAGCTGGAGGTCCTCGACCTCGCCGAACTGGCCCGTCAACCCCTTCCCCGCCGCAACCTTGCCGACCTGGTCCGGCATTCCTCGGGGCAGTTCGTCAACCCGCTGTCGCGCAACGACGCCAACTGGGGCTCGTTCGGCGGCCTGGGGCCGAAATACAACGGCTACCTCCTCGACGGACTGCCCATCGACTCGTTCGTCGACGCGATGAGCCTCGACCCCTGGGCTCTCGAGCGGGTTGAACTGCACAAGGGCCCCGCTTCGGTCATGTATTCCAACTACCTGACCATGGACTTCGCGGGGAACGAAGCCCCGCTGGCGGGCATCACCAACTTCCTGCTGAAGGACCGCATCGCGACCAGCCAGACCCGGCTGGCGCTGGGGGCGGGGGCCTGGCACACCACCGAAGGCCGCCTCTACCACCAGAACCGCCACGGCCGGCTGGGCTATTTCTTCGGCGGGAGCCGCGAGAGCTCCGACTACACCAACTACGGCACCCCCGGTTCCTGGCTGAACATCCTGCACGACCCCGGCTACCGGAAGTCAAAGGCCTACGGCAAACTGATCTACCGGTTCGACGAGGAATCCGACCAGCAGTTCTCGGTCTTCTTCCATCAAACCCGGCACGACGGTGATGTCGGCCGGCCGAACCGGCGGTTCGCCAACCGCTACGACACGGTGAATGCCGTCTGGTCCCGGACCTTCGGCCCCCGGCTCACCCTCCAGCTGAAAGCCGGCTGGCGGTCGTATGACCGGACCTGGGACGAAGACAACTTCAAGGCCGGGGTGACGCCCGCCGACCTCAGCCTTCGCGAGCACGACGGCGTGGCCCAGGTCATCCGTCCCGCCGAGATCGCCTTCACCTTCGCCCACGGGCGGCACGGCCTCCTGTCCTTCGGGGCCGACACCCAGCAGGCCGTCTGCGAAACCTGGTCCGAGACCGGAGGGGTGCGGAACACGGGCAACGACGTGTCCTGCCGGACCACCGGGTTCTACCTGCAGGAGAAGCACGTGGCCGGCCGGTGGGTGTGGCGCGCCGGCGGCCGGGTCAACCACCTCCGGCATTCCTATGACCGCCTGAGCGGGAACCTTCCCGAACAGCCTTCCAACTCCTGGCGGAAGACGGTCTGGAGCCTCGGCACCCGGTTCAACGCCACGCCCCGGGTCTCGTGGTTCGCCAACCTGGGCACCAGTTTCGTCGCCCCGACCGCCAAGCAGTTGGGCGGGACGATCACGTCCGCCGACGCCGGGGTGGCGGGCCGCCACGGCCAACTGCCGAACTTCGGCCTGTCGCCCGAAATGGGGACCGGGGCCGACCTGGGCGTCGACCTGCGGCTTGACGACCGGCATTCCCTCAGCCTCCGCGGGTTCCGCCACCGCGTCAAGGACGCCATCGTCGAGAATGTCGTGTTCACCAACCCTTCGCAGACCCGGTCGGTCAATGCCGGAGAAGCCGTGTCCCGGGGCGTGGAACTCGACCTGCAGGGCAAGGTGCGCGACCGTCTGCGCTGGTTCGCCAACTGGACCCAGACCTCCACGCGGGTGGGCAACGACTTCGACCCCGACCAGGACGGGCTGGCCATCTCCTTCGTCCCGTCCTACGTGGGCAACCTCGGCCTGACCCGCGAGTTCCCCGGCGCCATCACCATTTCCCCCTACCTTCAGGCGACGGGCGAATACTTCGACAGCATCTCGCGCCGCGGCCGCACCCGGTTTCGCCCCGTGCAGGTCCTCAACCTGCGCCTGCAGAAAGAGTTCCGGAAAGGGGGCGCCCGCACGGTGACGGGCATCCTCGACCTGATCAACCTCGGCAACCGCCGGTACGCCATGCCCTGGCAGTTCCGCGACCCCGGCTTCCACGCGCAGGGCAGTCTGGAGATGACCTTCTGAGCATGATCGCGCGCCGCCGGGGAATCCTGCTGACCTCGTTCTCGTTCTGCCTTCTGCTGGCCCTGGCCGGTCCGGTCCGGGGGGCCGACGACCTCCTCGAGGCCAAGGTGAAGACCGCCTACATCTTCAACCTCCTGCCGTTCGCCGAACTGCCGGCGGAACCGGAGGAGGCCCGCCACCTCCCCATCCGGATCGCGGTGGCCGGAGAAGACCCGGTCGGCAGTCTCCTCGAAGAACTGGCGAACGCCCCGATGGAAGGCCGCGGCCTGAAAATCGAGCGGCTCCCCCCCGCGACCGCCCCCGGCCCCGGGGTCCACCTCCTGTTCGTCAGCCGGTCGGCCGAAAAGCATCTGCCCAGGCTCCTGCAGGACCTGGAAGGGAAGAGCATCCTGACCATCAGCGACATCCCCCAGTTTGCCCGGCGGGGCGGGGCCATCGGCTTTCTGAAAGAGGGCGGCAGAATCCGGCTCGAGATCAACCTCGGCACCGTCAAACGCCTCGGGTGGAGGATCAAGGCCAAGCTCCTGGAAGTCGCCCGGGTGATCAGGGAAGACCGCCCATGAACCTGTTGGGGCTGTTCCAGAGTCTCCCGATCCGCAGTAAACTGATCTGGATCTGCATGGTGACCAGCGTTCTCGGCCTTCTGCTGGCCGTCGCCGCCTTCCTGGCCCTCGAGCGGAACTACGTTCGCGAAGCCCTGGTCCAGGATGTTTCCGTCCTGGGCAAGCTGGTGGCCGACCGCAGTACCGCCGCTCTCCTGTTCGAGGACGCCGCCCTGGCGGGCGAAAACCTCGCCGCCCTGCGGGTGAAGGGGGCGGTGACCGCCGCCGGCATCTTCGACGCGAAAGGAACCCTTCTCGCCTCCTACGCCGCCTCCGCCGGCGGGGCGGCCGAACTTCCCCCCTTCCGGCCGGACCCCTGGCACGGTTTCGAAAAGGACACCCTGCAGATCGTCGAACCGATCATCCACCAGGAGCGGTTCCTGGGCAGTGTGGCCATCCGGGTCAGCCTGGCCGAGGTTCAGCAGCTGCTGAACCGCCATTTCCTGTCTTCCCTCCTCATCCTGCTGGTCGGGGCCCTGGTCGCCTACCTGCTCTCCTCCGCCCTCCAGCGGGTCATCTCCGGCCCGCTGACCGACCTGACGAGGACCGCCGAGCTGGTGACCCATCACCAGGATTTCACCGTGCGGGCGCCCCGCACTTCCCGCGACGAATTGGGGGTGCTGGTCGATGCCTTCAACGGGATGCTCGTGATGATCGAGGAGCAGGACCGGGAACTGCGGGAAAGCAACCGTTCCCTGGAAGCGCGGGTGGCCGAACGCACCGCCGAACTGCAGAAAGCCAAGGAACTGGCCGAACAGGCCGACCGGGTGAAGTCGGCCTTCCTCGCCACCATGTCCCACGAACTGCGCACCCCGCTCAACTCCATCATCGGGTTCACCGGCATCCTTCTGCAGGGTCTCGCCGGGCCGCTGAACGAGGAACAGAAAAAGCAGATGGGCATGGTCCAGACCAGCGCCCGCCACCTGCTGACCCTCATCAACGACGTGCTCGACATCTCCAAGATCGAGGCGGGCCAGCTGAAGCTGGCCCCCGCCCGGTTCGACCCCCGCCTCTCCCTCGAGAAGACGGTCCGCCTGGTCGCCCCCCTGGCCGAGCGGAAGGGGCTCGACCTGCGCCTCGAGGCCGCCGACGGCCTTCCCCACCTGGTCACCGACCAGGTCCGGTTCGAGCAGATCCTGCTCAACCTGGTCAACAATGCCGTCAAATACTCGGAACGGGGTCAGGTGGTCGTCAAGGCCTGGTGCGGGGAAGACTCCTCGCTGACGGTGGCCGTGTCCGACACGGGCATCGGCATCCGGGCCGAGGACCTGCCCCGCCTGTTCCAGCCGTTCCACCAGGTCGATACCGGCCTGGCGCGCAAATACGAAGGGACCGGGCTGGGTCTGTCGATCTGCCGCCGGCTGGTGGAGCTGATGGGCGGCACCATCGCCGTGACCAGCGAACCGGGGCGGGGCAGTACGTTCACGGTGCGTCTGCCCCTCCCTTCCGGAGGAGACACGTGACCAACCACCTGCTGATCATCGAAGACAACGAGCAGAACCTGTACCTGATGCGCTTCCTGCTCGAGAAGAACGGGTTCACCGTCGCCTGGGCCCAGGACGGCCGGACCGGGGTGGAAATGGCCGGCCGGCTGAAGCCGCAGGCCATCCTGCTCGACATTCAGCTCCCCGAGATGGACGGCTACGCCGTGGCGGCCGAACTGCAGAAGGACCCCGCCCTGCGGGCGATCCCGATCATCGCGGTGACCTCGTACGCCATGGTGGGCGACCGGGAACGGATCCTGGCCGCGGGGGCCACGGGGTACATCGAGAAACCGATCAACCCGGAGACGTTCGTGGCCGAGATCCGCAGTTTCCTGCCGGGAGGCGGTTCCGGCCCGGGAGGGAACCCATGAAGATCCTCATCCTGGACGACCGCGAGGACGGCCGCTACCTGCTCGAAACCCTTCTGCGGGCCAACGGTCACGAGGTGGTGAGCGTCGGCAACGGAGCCCTCGCCCTCGAGAAACTGCAGGCGGGCCGTTTCGATCTGATCATCAGCGACATCCTGATGCCGGTGATGGACGGCTTCCAGTTCTGCCAGAAAGTGAAGAACGAC
The DNA here is from genome assembly GCA_964554555.1 of uncultured bacterium. Taxonomy (GTDB): domain Bacteria; phylum Muiribacteriota; class Ozemobacteria; order Ozemobacterales; family Ozemobacteraceae; genus Ozemobacter. The sequence continues at coordinate 2,503 of CAZKPI010000162.1, read as the reverse complement.
GAGGCCCTGCGCGGGACCCCCTTCATCTTCTACACCGCCACCTACACCGGGCCCCAGGACGAAGAGTTCGCCCGCCGCGTCGGAGCCGACCGGTTCCTGCGCAAACCCTGCGAACCCCAGGAGCTGATGGCCGCCATCCAAGACGTCATGGACGGGAAAAGCCGGCAGGACGTGAACCGGAGCCCGGTTCCCGAAGAGGAGGTTCTTCGCCTCTACAGCGAGCGTTTGGTGCGGAAGCTGGAGCAGAAGATGCTCGAGGCGGAACGCAGTGCCCGCGCGCTGGCCGACGAGAAGCAGAAGTTCCAGGCCCTGGTCGAGGAGCTTCCCCTCGGGGTGGCCCTGATCGACGCCAGCGAAGGGTTCCGCTACGTGAACCCGCGGTTCACCGAGCTGTTCGGCTACGTCCTCGCCGACGTGCCCACCCTCGACGCCTGGCTGGCCAAGGCCCACCCCGACCCCCGGCCGCGTGAGGCGGTGGCCGCCCTCCTGCGGAGCGCGAAG
>CAZKPI010000162.1:0-1992 GCA_964554555.1 uncultured bacterium | reverse complement strand
CATCAGGGAGACCTGCCGCTGTCGCGGGCTCTGACCGCCCAGATCCGGTGCCGGTGCGGAACCGACCGGCAGGCCCGGGTCCACCCCTCGCGCCTGACCTCCGGCGAGCAATTGGTGATCTTCGAGGACGTCTCCGAACAGGTCGAACTCGAGAACAAGCTCCGGCAGGCGCAAAAGATGGAAGCCCTGGCCACCCTGGCCGGAGGCATCGCCCACGATTTCAACAACATCCTCGCCGGGGTCATGGGGTTCGCCGAGCTGGCCGCCCGCGAGATCCCCGCCGAATCGAACGCCGCCCATCACCTGGCCGGCGTCCTGCAGGCCGCCCGCCGGGCCAAGGACCTGGTGTCCAATATCCTGGCCTTCAGCCGCCGCACCGAGCAGGACCTCGCCCCCCTCGCCCTCCATCTGGTGGTGAAGGAGGCACTGACCCTTCTGCGCTCGACCCTTCCCCCCAACATCGAGATCCGCGAAAGCCTCGACCGCGAAGGCGTCGTGCTGGCCGTCGCCACACAGATGCACCAGGTGGTGATGAACCTCTGCACGAACGCCTTCCACGCCATGGGCGAAAAAGGCGGACAACTGCACGTCGGTCTCAAGCGGGTTTCGCTGACCCCGGCCCAGGCCGAGGCCCTGCCCGGGCTCAAGCCGGGCCCCTACCTCCAGTTGAGCGTCAGCGACAGCGGCTGTGGCATGTCTCCCGAAGTCCAGGCGCGCATCTTCGACCCCTACTTCACGACCAAGGGCGAGGGCGAGGGAACCGGCCTCGGCCTGTCGGTCACCCATGGCATCGTGCGGGCGCACCAGGGCGCCATCGACGTGACCAGCGTCCTGGGCCAGGGTTCGACCTTCCGGGTCTACCTCCCCTGCCTGGAGCAGGCTCCGGAGACCCATCCCCCGTCCGAGCGCCTGCCCCCGCCGCCGGGCCGTGAACGGGTCCTGTTCCTCGACGACGAGCCCGAGCTGGCCTCCCTCGGCCAGAAGATGCTCGAGAGCCTCGGCTACCGCGTCACCGCCCTTACCACCCCGGCGGCGGTCATCGACCTGCTCCGGGCCGATCCCGCCGCCGTCGATCTGGTGGTCACCGACTACCTCATGCCGCGTATGACCGGCCTGGAACTGGCCCAGGAGGTGCGGCGCCTCCGGGCCGACCTGCCCGTCCTGCTGTGCTCGGGTTCCGGCACCACCACGCACGCCCGCGCCCACGTCTTGATGGGTTCGCGACCGCGCACGCCCAGAAGGCGCGCGACCTCGGGTTCGTCCATTTCCTCCACAAACCGTTCTCCCGGCACGAACTGGCCACCCTCGTCCGCCAGGTGCTGGACGAAGGGAAGAGCCGACCGGGGTGAAAAAAACGCAAGCCCCGAACCCGCAAACGGTTCCGGGGCCTTCGTCAGGCGCGGAGGACGGAACTCAGGCCGCCTTCACCTCGTATTCGATGGTGTACCAGAGCTTTTCCCCGACCAGAATCTCGACCTTGTAGGTGCCCACCGGCCAATCGTTGGGCAGTTCCAGGTTGGAGTTCAGCACGTCGTAATCGCCGGTCAGGTCGAACACCACCTCGGTGATCGCCTGGTTCTTGCCCTGATCGGTGTCGACGGCGGTGTACACCCATTTGACCTTGGTGCCGGCGGGAAGCAGGCCGTTGGCCCGCACGCGGAAATGCTTGTTGCGGTCGGTCGGGCGGAAGAAGGTGACCGCCTCCCCCTCCTGACCCTTGCCGTCGTCACGGAAAAGCCTGTGTTCGGTGACCTTCAACTCCTCGAGCGGAAACGTGACCAGGTAGGGGATGGTGCAGAACAGCTTGTCGTCGACGAACAGCTCGGCCTGGTACCGGCCGACCGGCCAGTCCCGGGGCAGGGTCAGCTTGCCGGTGAACTCGTTGGCGATGAGGGTGGCGGCCTCCGCTTCGGCCACCTGGCCGGTGTCCCCAGTGGTGGTCTGGAGGGCGGTGAAAACCCAGCGGGCCCTGGTGCTTCCCCATTTCATGCT
>CAZKPI010000161.1:3103-9085 GCA_964554555.1 uncultured bacterium | reverse complement strand
CCCCGGCCGGACGCGCCCCCGGCGCCGCGCGCATCAGGTACCAGGTCTGGTCGAAGACCGCCAGGGCGGCCCGCGCCGGGCCGGCAAGGCGCGGCCAGAGAGCCGCCAGACCGGCGGCCAGATGCCTGATGCGGGCGGCGTTCCAGACGGCCGGCTTCCCCGTCCCGCCGCTGTCTGACAGATATTCGGCGAAGGCTTCGACCGCCTGTTCGGACATGCCGGCGGTCCCCGTTCCCACCAGGATCCGGGAACCCTTTTCCTCCAGTTCCAGGAACAGGCGGGCGGCGGGATCGGCCCCGTCCGTGCGGGCGGTGGCGGTGAAGTCCTCGTACAGCAGGCGGCGAACGGTGGCCCGCTCGGCATCGCTCATCCCCGCCATCGACTGGACCAGTTCCCTGGCCTGCCCCAGGGCCTCGCGGGCCCGGGGGTCCTTCGCCCGCCCCGCCTGCCGGACCGCGGCCAGGAACCGCTCCTGCTGGGCCCTGGTGGCGCGGCGGCCGACCACCAGTTCCAGCAACCGGACGTGGTTGGCGACGTCGAGGAAGGTGAGGGGGGGCGTGCCCGGCACGATGACCTCGGTCGGGGCGGGCGGGGCCCCCGCGGCCGCCAGGGGGCTCGCGGCGGTCAGGGTCGCCAACAGCCACAGGACGGGCATATGCCACCAACGTCGGGGGGAAAGGTTCATCGGCAGGAATTGTATCCTGCCTGCCGCCCCGGGTCAACCAAACCGCCGGCCCACCGAGCGGCGGGGAATCCGGTCCCCGGCCCCCCTGGCCGGTTTCGCGCCGCGCCAGGGGACTCGCCGGCCGCGGCGGGGCCCCGGGCCGAACCACCGGCCCAGCCCCCTCCTGCCCGGCCTTCCGGCGGCCCCGCCTTCCCCGGCATCGGGAACCGGGAGCCCATGGTATAATCCACCCCGAATCGAGGAAGGACCCATGCCGGAAAAAATGACCATGAAGGGGGAGTGCTCCGTGCAGCGCGAACTGGAAGACCTGGTCACCGACCTCAAATCGACGCTGATCACCAAGCGGTTGAAGGCCGTCAAATCCCTGGGACGCTTGAAGACCCCCCTGGCCGTCGAACCTCTGCGCGACGTGCTCAACGACCGCTCCAAGGAGGTCCGGTGCGCCGCCGTGGAGGCCATCGCCGCCATCGCGCCCCCCAATGCCGCCGAGATCCTCGTTCCCCTGGCCCGTGACCGGTCGGCCGACGTCCGTCTGCGGGTGGCCTACGCCCTGGCCGGCACGTCCCACGAGGAGGCGGTCCGGTGCCTGTTCGAGCTGATCCGCGACCCCAAGGACGCGGTGGCGGTGATGGCCGCCAAGTCCCTGGCCCGCTGTGCCAAGGCCGGTCTCGCCCAACTGGTGCGCCAGTTCGGCGACAAGTCCTGGAAGGTCCGCTCCCGCTCCGCCCTGGCCATCACCCGCATGGGCCGCGCCGCCGAGGCCGCCCTCCAGGCCGCCGTCGAGGACCCCGACGCCAACGTCCGGTTCTGGGCCTGCCTCTGCCTCGGCCACCTGCGCGACCGCGCCCACACCAAAATCCTCCTCGACAAGCTGACCGACCGCGACACCGGTGTCCGCATCGCCGCCCTGCGCGCCCTGCGCGAGATCGGCGACCCCCACATCGTCAGCCGCCTGTTTGAAGCCCTTTCCCAGCCTTCCGAGCAGGTCCGCGACCTGATCTACGACATCCTGAAGGACTTCGGCACCTACTCCATCCCCTACCTGATGGACTCCCTGTCCAGCGAATACTGGATGGGCCGCTCGCTCGCCGCCCGCGCCCTGGCCGAAATGGGCACCGAGGCGGTCGCCCCCCTGGCCGAAGCCCTCGAGGGCCAGAACAAGGAACGGAAATACTGGGCCATCAAGATCCTCGGCCAGATGCGCGAAGAGAGCGCCTTTCCGGAGATCCGCACCTTCCTCAGCGACCCCGACTCCGAGATCCGCATGGCCGCCGTCCAGGCCCTGGGCTCCTTCCAGAACCCCGACGGCATCCCCCTGCTGATCGAACGGTTCATCGACCCCTCCTGGGTGGTCCGCCGCGAGGCCTGCAGGTCCATCGTCCGCTACGGGCCGGCGGCCTATTCCCCCCTCCTGAGCGCCCTCGGCTCGATGGAGGAGGACGTCCGCTACTGGGCCCTGCGCGCCATCGGCGAGCTGAAACCGCCCGGCGCCTTCCACGAACTCCTCAAGCTTCTGCGCGACCGGTCCTGGAACGTCCGCAAAACCACCGCCGAGATCCTGGCCACCTTCGGCGAGGACGCCCTGATCGAGCTGACCAGCCTGGCCACCGAGTCCGACGCCGAGGTCCGGTTCTGGGTCCTGCAGTCGCTCGGCCGCATCGGCTCGAAGATCTCCCTGCCCCTGCTGTTCAAAGCCCTCGAAGACCCCTCCGAGGCCATCCGGACCGCCGCCCAGAAGGCCCTGGCCAACTACGGCCCCGCCATCCTCGACGACCTGTTCACCCTGTTCAAGAGCGAGAACCGGCGGCTCCTGGAAAGCGTCGTCCAGACCTTCCGCAACATGGGCGCCGAGGCCGTCCTGCCCCGCCTGTGCCAGAACCTGGGCAAATACGACGACCATGTCAACTACTGGATCCGGCGGGCCCTGGAAGGGTTCGGACCCGCCGCCCGCCAGGCCGTCATCCCCCTCCTCGAAAGCAAGAACCACGAGATCCGCCGCCAGGCCCTGCTGGCCATGGGGAAGATCGGACAGCCGGGCGACGTCGAGATCGTCATCCCCCACCTCAAGGACGAGCACTGGCCGGCCCGCATCGCCGCCGCCGAGACCCTCGGCGTCCTGGGCGACGCCGCCGCCGTCGAACCCCTGATGGACGCCCTCGAGGACGACGACGAGGACCTCGCCCTGGCCGCCGCCCGCTCCCTCGGCGCCCTGGGCGATCACCGCGCGGTGCCCGCCCTGCTCTCGGCCATGGGCCGGGAATACTGGACCCTCAAGCTCACCGTCGTCGGCATCCTGGGCCGGATGCGCGTCCAGCGCGCGGTTCCCGACCTCCTGCGGCTCCTCGACGAGGAGACGATCGACCTGAAGATCCCCGTCATCAAAGCCCTCGGCGAGATCGCCCACCCCGACAGTTACCGTCCCCTGCGCGAACGGTTCGACCAGGAAACCGACCCCGAAACGCGCAGTGTCTACATCCGCGCCTTCGCCGACCTCGGCAATCCGGCCATCATCCCCGTCCTGATCGACCTGCTGAAACCCGCCCGCCCCTGGGAGGAGCGGCGCGCGGCGATCAAGGCCCTGGGCCTGCTCCATGCAGAGGAGGCCAAGGCGCCCCTGCTCACCGCCCTGCGGGACGGCGATCTGCTGATCAGCCGCGAGGCGCTGGCCGCCCTCAAGGCCATCCTGCCCCCGGCCGACTTCCGCAAGCTCGAGGAGGCACACGCCGCCGCCCGCAAGCGGGAGGAGTCGTTCCAGCGGCATTTCCAGGAGGGCATGCGGCAGATGAAGCTCGGCCAGCTGGGCGAGGCCGAAAAAGCCCTCAAGGCGGCGGCCCGCATCAACCCCAAGGCGGCCTACGTCTATTCCGCCCTGGGCAACATCTACTACAAGTCGGGCAAGCTGATCGACGCCACCAAGGCCTACGTCATGGCCACCACCGTTGAACCCCGGGATGTCACCCTGAAGATCAACCTCGGCATGGTCTATTACCGGCGCCGCGCCTACCGCGAGGCGGCGGCGACCTTCACCGCCGTCGGCAAAATGGTCGACCCCCGCAGTCAGCAGGGCCTGTACGCCGCCAAGATGCTCGAGAAGATCAAGCTCGAGGCGGCCCAGACCCTCAAGCCCTGACGTCCGCCCCCCCCGCGAACGTCATGCCCGACGGCGCCCCCCCCCGGTCAGCCTGTTCCTGGCCGCTGAGGCCGGCCAGGACCCTCACCCTCGCCCTCGCCCTCGGCCTCGCCGCGGCCTGGCTCGTCCCCGGTCCGCCCGGGTCCATCCAGGCGGCAGATCTCGGGCTGTGCCCCTTCTGCGGCTTCCACAATCCCGGCCAGGAGGACGGGCGGTTCTGGCGGCCCCCCGGCGGGGAGGAAACCGCCAGGGCGGTCCGGCCTGACCGGCTGTGCGGCAAATGCCTGCGCCCGCTTCGCTGGCCCACCGCCCCCGCCCGCACCGGCCCCGCCGCCGTCGTCGTCCGCGAGGGCATCGACACGTTCATCCGCAGTTGGAACGATCAGGTTCCCCCCCACGAATGGGACCAGGACGCCGGGGGCGACCCCGTGGGCCCCCTCGGCTCGTGGTACGAACTGACCGGCCTCCGCTACCTGGTCTGGTTCGACATTCCCCGGGCCGTCGCCGAGGCGGGTCTGACCATGGAAACCTTCCACCCCACCCGCGCCACCCTGGTCCTGCGCGTGGCGCCGACCCCATCCTCACCCGTCGAGGTCCCCATCGCCGCCTACCTGCTGACCCGCCCGTTCGTCGAGGGACGAGGCCGCTGGCACGAGCACGTATACTGGGAATCCGGCACCACCTGGCAGTTCGCCGCCACTTCCCTCCCCTGGGAAAAGGCCGGCGGAGACTACGCCGCCGCCCCCGTGGCCACGGCCATCCTGCCCGCCACCGGACCGGCCGAGGTCTATCTGGACGTATCAGACCTGGTCGCCCGGCGCTTCGCCGAGTTCCGGCAGAGCGGAACATGGTTCGACCCCGGCTTCCTGCTGATGCGCGACCCGACCCTGCCGCACCACTGCCGCTACCGCCTGATCTACGGCTTCCAGTCGGCGCCTGGCCGCCGCCCCCAGCGGACCCCGGCGGTCGTACGCTCCCCCGAACTCTACCTCGAGTGACCGGGCGGCCCCCCGCCGCCATCACCTCCTCCCCGGCCGGTCACCCCCGCCGGTCGCCCGACGACGTCGCGGGCGACGTCGCGAGACGCCGGCCGGTGTTCCCCCCCTTTTCACCGGAGCCGGCCTGGCAGGCCGATTTTCGCAGTTGGCACGCCCTTTGCTCAACCCATGGTCGAGCGAAACCCAAGCGCCCAAACCAAACCCCAAGGAGGTTCACGTATGAACATCTGGAATTTCTTCAAGGAAATGGAAAACCTGCAAAATCAGCTCGCAGACCTGAGCAAGGAGTTCGGCATCGGCAAGTTGCCCAAGGTGGCATTTCTGCCCGGCGTCTCGGCCCGCCACTTCCCGCTGATGAATGTGGGCTCCGATGACAACGCCCTCTATGTGGAAGCCCTGGCGCCCGGGGTCGACCCTTCCAGCCTCAAGGTCACCGCCCTGCAGGACACCCTGACCATCACCGGTGAGAAGACCCGCTCGAAGGTCGAGGACGAGTGCTACCACCGCAACGAGCGCGGCGCCGGCAAGTTCACCCGCACCATCGATCTCCCCGTGCAGATCAACCCCGAGCAGGTCAAGGCCGAGTACAAGAACGGCATCCTGCACCTGACCCTGCCCAAGGCCGAAGCGGCCAAGCCCCGCCAGATCGAGATCAAGCTCGACTGACCGCCGGCCACCCATCATCCATGCGCAACGCACAAGGAGGAAAACCTATGGCTGAGAAGACCGTCGCCACCCGGAATGAAGAGAAGAACGTCGTGAAGCGGGAAGTCACCCGCCACCCCGAATATTTCGTGTCCCCCCTGGTGGACATCTACGAAACCGAGGAAGGTCTCACGCTCCTGGCCGACCTGCCCGGCGTCGAAAAGGATGGCCTGAAGATCGCGGTCGAGGAAGGGATCCTGACCATCGAAGGCAAGGTGGCCGACCGCCCCCGCGAGGATCTGCTCATGCAGGAGTTCGAGCCCGTGAACTTCTTCCGCCAGTTCGAACTCTCCGAAGTCGTCGATCAAAACCGCATCGCCGCCGAACTCAAGCACGGCGTCCTGACCCTGCGCCTGCCCAAGGCCGAAAAAGCCAAGCCGCGCCAGATCGAGGTCCACGTCTCCTGACCCATCCCTGATCCGCGGGGCCGCCCCGCCTCCCCCCCCCCCCTTCCCCCCCTTCTT
>CAZKPI010000161.1:0-3035 GCA_964554555.1 uncultured bacterium | reverse complement strand
GGCTCCTGCCAGACTGGGAACAGGGCCGGAGGCAGGCCGCCGGGGCGGCGCGCTCACGGTTGTTGGTGGCGCAAGCCAGGCCCGAGCTTGAAAGAAACCACCCCGATAACGGACCACCAACGAGGAGGCCGCCCATCTTTAACCGAAAATTAACCCTTCCTGACGTAGGATCATTTCCTAGGGATAGCCTGCCATTGGGAAAAGCCCTCAGGCTTTCAACCTGTCCAGCGAAGCGAACGGGGGATCGGGGTCACCGCCAGAGCTCTCCTGGCCTGGCCTGCCAAACGACCACTCGCTTGCGAAAGCGTTCTCCGCCCCGGAAGAAACCATCGGGAACCGGGGTAGGGGAAACGCACAGCGCACGAAAGAAGCTCGCTGGCGGGAGGCGAGAGGCTGAGACCGCAAGTTTGGCAAGGTCCATTGTATTCCTATGAGGAGGGGGTACGGCATGTTGAGGGTCGTCCAGGAGACTACGAAAGGGACACCACGGTACTCGGGACCCGCCTTCCTGCTCGCCATCACGCTGATCGGCCTGGCCGTCATCTGGGGCTGTATGGGCGGCGGCGGCGGGGCGTCCGGGCCCGCCGACACCGGCGAAGAGGCCCAGCGCATCGCCGCCCGCCTGGGTGATTTCATGCAGGCCATCGGTGGCCGCGGCACCGTCCGGGATTACCTCAGCCCTCGCCTGACCGCCTCCACCGATGGCGGCACGGCTCTGGCCTCCTTCACCCTCTATGACTTCGGAACCGATATCCACAACGACACCGCCGATCGCCGCTCCTACACCTTTTCCATTCAACCGTCGGAGATCCTCTTTCTGTCACCGGATCGCGCCCTCGTCCCCACCTGGATCGACTTCCCCAACGGCTCGCGCTTGCAGTTGAAGATCACCGTCATCCGACTCGCCGGCCAGTGGTTCGTGGATGACCTGGAATTCTCCGTTCTCGGGGCCAGCAGTTTTTCCACCGGCCCGGTCCCGGCTACCGCCCTTTTCCCCATGAGCCAGGGAGACCGCCTGAATGCCGTTCGCCTGCCCTCGGCACCCGGGGCCTCCACGGGCGATTTCGTCCTGTCGGCGATCAACTCAACGGCTGAGTCGTCCCCTGACGGCCAACCCCTCTTCACCCTCGACCGACAGGAATACTCCGGACCGCTGTCGGTGAGCCTCGCCGGCCTCGGTGTGGCCACCGGCTCTCTGCAGTTCGGCATCTCCCCGACCACCTCCAGCCGGATCCCCCTGTCGCTGATCGCCCGCCCCATCGCGGCCGTGGTGGACCGGCCTCTGGGAGAGATCGCCAGATTGCTCGACCCTGGCAACCAGGGCCGACTGCGGTTTTCCAATACCTATGGGCTGGTCGCCTTCGGCGCCTCCGATGAGTTCAACGAGGGTCGCGGGTGGCGGTTGACCAATCAGATCGCCCGGGATGGTGATTCCCTGTCGCAGACCGTGAGTTTCCGGGATGCCGACGGATCTCGGCGCACTGCCGAACTGCGCAGTCAGTTCATCGGCCGCATCCAGGTGGTTCTGCCATGGGGCTCCCGGGATGGCATCCGGCTCGATGTGCAGGCCGCCTTGCCCGACACCGGCGAGGTCATCCAGGAGACCTGGATGCTGGTGCCGGGGCTGGGGCTGGTCGGCATCGTCTTCTATGATGAAACGACCGGTCGGCCGACCGGCCAGCTGTGCCTGGTGGCGGCCCAGGTGACGAACCAGACCTACGGGAACCCCGCCCAGCTCCCGGCGGCAGGGGCGGTCCTGACGATGGTCGAAACGCCTTTGGCCAGCAAGCCGTTGGTCGGGCAGGTTTGTCGGCAAACCTTCTCCGCCTCTGGCGGACAGGCCCCTTACCGGTGGTCGCTCGCCACGGCACCAGCCTGGCTGTCCATCGACCCGGGTACGGGCCTCGTTTCCGGAACGCCTCCGAAGGCGGGATGGGTGTCCTTCGTGGTGGCAGTGGCTGACGCGGGGGGCATGCGGGTCACCCGATCGACGGGATGGGCCGTGCTCGCCCCCGACGATCGAAACCCACCGGTGCTCGTTTCGTTCCTTCCCGCCTCCGGAGCGGCCTCGGTGGCAACATCGACCCCCGTGGTGCTCCGGTTCGATGAGCCGGTGGTGGCCACCAGTGTCACCGAACGGCTCCGTCTCGTCGACAGCAGTGGCGCGGGGCAGGCACTTGGCCTGCCCGCCGTCGCGGCGGAGGGCGCCGATCTGACCTATGTCCCGCCGGTGCCGCTGGCCGCAGGAACCCTGTTCCGGGTGAGTCTGGCCAGCGGGGTTCTCGACCTGGCCGGCAACGCCCTGGCCACCGACACGATCTGGACGTTCACCACGGCCGTCGAGGAAAGCCGTCCGCCGGTGGCGGCTGAACTGCTGTGCGCGGCCCCTGAGCCGACCAATGTCTCGCCCATTCCGATGACGGCGAGCTTCAGTCAGCCGGTCACCGGGTTCGAGGCCGCCGACCTGGTGGTGGCCAACGGCACGGTTACCGGGTTCACCGAGGTCACCGCCGGCCAGGTCTGGACGTTCAACGTCGTGCCTGCCAACCAAGGCCCGGTCACCGTGTCTCTGCCTGCCAACGTGGCTTCGGGGTCTTTGAACAACGGCAACCTCGCCGCGGCCCCCGTCACCCGCGTCTACGACTCGGTGGCCCCGACCGCCGAACTGCTGACGACGGCGCCTGAGCCGACCGGCGTCTCGCCGATCCCGGTCACGGCCAGTTTCAGCGAACCGGTCACCGGGTTCAGCCTCGCCGCCCTGGCCCCGGTCAACGCCACGGTCGGCAACCTCACCGTGGTCACGCCCGGCAAGCTCTGGACCTTCGACCTCACCCCCACCTCGGTGGGAACGGTGCAGGTCGGGCTGGCCGCCGGCGTCGCCACCGATGCGGCCGGCAACTTCAACACCGCCGCCACCACGCTCACGCGCACCTTTACCGCTCCCGCCCCTATCGCCGAGCTGTTGTGCACGGCGTCTGATCCGACCAATGTCTCGCCCATTCCGATGACGGCGAGCTTCAGTCAGCCGGTCACCG
>CAZKPI010000160.1:8884-9130 GCA_964554555.1 uncultured bacterium | reverse complement strand
AGGCCCCTTCCCCCCCGCCGGCCCCGGTCCCCTCCGCGCCGGCCGGGGCGTGACCACCGATCCATTCCCTTTCCCCGCCGGATCCTGCCGGGCGGCCGCGCCGGCGGCCGCCCCGGCCCACCCTGGCCGGGGCGCGGCCCGCCAGATCCTCCGGGTCACGACCGCCCCTCAGAACCAGGGGACGCCGGCCGGTTCGTAGGGAAGCAGAAACGGTTCGCCGAACCGGCAGGCGGCGAGCCAGGCGGT
>CAZKPI010000160.1:7342-8824 GCA_964554555.1 uncultured bacterium | reverse complement strand
GGTCGTCGGTGTTGAGCCGCACCGCCTCCCAGGGGCTGATATCAAAGCGGATGGGATCCTGGCCCGCCGCGGCCGCCACGAAGGCCGCCACCACGCCCGGCACCCGCGCCGGTTCGGGTTCCGAAGCGACGGCGGCGATCAGCCCGTCGACGTCGAGGGCGTCGGCCTGGGCGGCGGCCGCCACCAGCTCGCGGGACAGACCGCGGGCGGCCAGCCGTCGGGCCGCCTGCACCCGCACGCGCGTCGGACTGCGCAGGAAGAGCAGGGCGGGGGAACGGACCGTCTCGCCGACGAACCGTTCGAACCGGCGGTCGATGTTCCAGAACTTGCGCGCCAGACAGCTCCAGCCCTGATGGCAGGTCAACAGCAGGGAGAAGGCGAGGCCGAGGCCCAGCCAGCGCCGGACCGGGCCTTCCCCGACCCGGACAGCCAGGGCGGCCAGTCCCAGCGCGGTTCCCAGGGCGGCCGCGGGCAGAAGGCCGAACAGGTAGCGCGGACCGTAGCAGAAGTCCTGATACTCGTAGGCCCCATAGATCAGCAGGGTCAGCCCGGCCTGGACCAGGAAGAAGCGCTCGAGGAGGCCGGCCGCCCCCTCCCCCCGCCAGCGAAGGAAGGCGAGGCCCCACCATCCCGCCACCACGCCGCCGAACGCGAAGACGCCGAAGCCCAGGACGTTGTCGACCAGGTTCTGCCAGAGGACCCCGGGCGGTACCGATCCCCAGGAAGCCAGCACCCCCTGCGCGTGGTCGAGGCTCTGGCGCGGATTTCCGGTGTGCGCCCGGAACAGTTCGGCCTGCAGGGTGAACAGGCCGCCGACCAGCAGTCCCGCCACCGCGAGAAAGACCACCTGCCGGCGGTCGAACCCGGGCCAGGTCACCACGGCGACGACAACGGCCCCCAGCAGGGCGGCCGCCTCGACCCGGCGGGTCAGCAGGCACAGCCCCACCGCCAGGCCGGTCGCCGCCCCGCCGGTCACCGGAGCCCCGGACGCCAGCAGGAACAGGCCCCGGGCGGCCGCCAGGACCAGAACGAGCGCCAGCAGGTGGTTCATCCGGCCCGCGGCCATCAGGGCGAGGAAGGGGGAGCCGGCGAGCAGGACCGCCGCCAGCCGGGCGATGGCCGCCCCGTGGGTGCGGCGCAGAAGGCCCAGGAACAGCATGACGGCCAGCACCCCCAGGGCCGGATTGACCAGGCCGACCGCCCCCCACGGCTGGAACACGCTCCACACCAGGGCCAGGCCCGGCTGGTAGGTGGAGTACAGGTGCTCCCCGTTGTTGCCGATCTTGGAATCGGGGGTAAACGACTCCAGGCACCCGTGGGCCGTCCCGCGGACGCGGCCGGCCGCCAGCAGACGGGCGTGCCAGTCCTGGATGATCTCATCGTCGACGTGGGGGATGCCGCCCAGGGCCCCGAATTGCAGGGCGACGGCCGCCGCCGCCAGCAGGGTGACCGCCGCGGTCACCAGCCACGGCCCCAGCCAGG
>CAZKPI010000160.1:0-7324 GCA_964554555.1 uncultured bacterium | reverse complement strand
CGGTTCTCCGCCGGACGAGCCGCCCGGCCCTTCCCGCGGCGCAGGAGCGCTCGGAGAGGCGGTCGCGGCGTGTTCCGGGGAGGGTCCTCCCGCTTCGGGGCCGGCGACGATTCCCTGGGCAGGGGGCATCCCGGCGGCTGGGGAGTCGGGGGGTTCCGCCCGCCCTCCCTGCCAGGCTGGGCATGGGTCAGCCCGCGCCGCGGCCGGCCCGGGCTCTTCCCGGTCCGGTGACGGGGCTCCCGCCGCCCTCCGGCAGAACACGGCATGGAAGACGGCGAACGCCCCGAGGCCCCGGATCACGTCGAGGACGAGGCAGACCAGGAAGAGGGCGGAGTCCCGTTCGATGAGCGTGTAGCCGCTGTTGTTGTCGAGAACCCGCTGGGGCAGGAGCAGGGCGGCGATGGCCAGGCCGGCCGGCACCGGTCCCCAGACCTCGCGCAGTTCCTGCCAGGCCGCGGCCAGGGTGGCCTGGGGCCGGGTTCCCAACGCCAGCCACCAGGCCAGCCACGCCGCCAGGACCAGGACTGGCCAGACCGGGTCGATCGGCCGCCCGGCCGCAACCGCGGCCAGCCAGACCCCGGCCCGCCGGGGGTCGGCCTGGATCAGGGCGGTTCCCAGATGGGCCGCCGCCAGCAAGCCGGCGGCGAGGGTCAGGCGCCAGGCAGGCGGACGGATATCGCAGACATTCGCGGCAGACATGGTCGTCCCATGATACCGGGAAATCGGCCAACCGGAAAAGCCGGCCGGCCTCCCCGCCGTGACCGGAGGCCAGGGGTCAGATCAGGCGGGCATCGGCCCGCCGGCCGGATCGTCGGGGTTCCGGGGCCGATGGCACGGATTCAGACCAGGGTCAGCCGGAGAAGGCCTTCAGGGCTCGACCGCGCGGCAGGCGTCTTCGACGGTCGCCGCATGGGGCGTCATGTCCAGGATGCCCGACAGATGGAAGACCGTGCGGGTCACGTCATCGAACCCGCACAGGGCGACCTTTCCCTGGAATTCCTCGGCCACGACCTCCAGAAGGCCGAGCAGTTCCCCCACCCCGAGGCTGTTGATGCCGGTGCATCCCGAGAAATCGATCACCAGGCCGGGCTTCCCGCCGCGGAGCAGACCCTCGGCCACCCGCTGCAGCTCCTTGCCGCCGGAATCGTTGAAATACCCGGCCAGCCGAAGGACGGCAACGCTCCCCCTGTCGCTGGCGGTGACGGTGAATCCGGCCATGGCTTCCTCCCGGGGCGTCTCTGGTTGTCGTTTGGTCGCCCCATGATACCCGACCGGGCAACCTCCTGCCAAGCACCCGGGCGGCTCCTTGCAAAGGCCCCGGGTGGGATCTATACTTTCCCCATCTCAGGTGAGGAGGAAGTCCATGAGGATCTCCGGAATGCGTTGGCTGGCGTGTTTTTTCATCCTGACCACCATATTGACCAGCGGCAGTGGGGTCGCCCCCGCCGCCGCCGAGGATCTCTCGCTGTCGCACCGCTTCCCTTCGGCGGGCGACACCCAACCCCCCGACTGGCGCCTGCTCTTGGAGTTCAGCCGGCCGGTCTCGGTCCTCGACATCTCCCGGATGGTCACCCTCACCATGAACGGCAAGCCGTCGCTGTTCCGGATCGTCAACGCCACCGACCTGGCGGCCGAACCCTCCGCCCAGCCGCTGTCCGGGGAACGGACCATCTTCATCCTCGCCCCCAAGGCCCCCGCCGCGATCGGGGCCTCCTGCACCGTGTTCGTCGGCAAGGGACTGCCCGCCGCCGACAAGAAGAGCCGGCTGGCCGCCGACCGGCAGGTCCGGTTCCAGATCAGCGATTCGGCCCGCCTCCTCGAGGTGACCCCCTACTACAGCGACGCCGACAACCACGGCGCCAAACTGCTGGTGAGCCATGACATCGACGCCAGCGACCTCAAGGCGCAGATCCGCGTCCTGCCTCCGGTCGGCCGCCTCAAGGTCGAGCGCATCGGAGGCCTCGAAGGGAACTTCCGCTTCCAGCTGTCAGGCAACTTCGACCCGGGCAAGCGCTACCGTGTCCAGAACCGCGAGGCGCACGGCGTCGCCGTGGACACCCGGCTCGAGCCCGCCTCCTTCACCTTCGTCGCGGAAGGCCCCGACCCTGAGATCGTGGTCGAGACCGACCGGTCCGTGCTCGAGCTGAAGAGCCGCCAGCTTCTGCCGGTCACCCTGACCAACGTCAGCCAGGTCCAATGCGAGATCACCCGCGTGCCGGCCCTCTTCGCCCCCGAGTATGCCGACCTCACCATCTTCGCCCGCACCGATGCCCCGCGCCCCCGCACCTCGGCCAAGATGGGGCCCAGCGATGCCGAGGAGGCCCGCATCGGCGAGGCCATTCCCCAGATCGAAACCCGGCAGGCCGACAACGTGCGCCTGCTGGCCTCCCTCAAGGCCCTGCCCTCCTTCCCCAACGGCGTGCCGCTGGCCCACTTCCTGGGCGAGTTCACCTCGGCCCGCGAGGTCTTCGTCAACCAGGGCAAGCCGGGCAAACTCAGCCGCCTGAGCCTGCCGCTGGGCTTCCGCACCGACCCCGCCAAGGGCGGGGCGATCCTGCTCAAGCTTCTCAACGAGGGATCCGAGGAAGGCAGTACCGCCCGCCTTCTGCAGGTGACCGACCTGTCGATCACCTACAAGTTCAGCGACAACGACCTGCTGTTGTGGGTGACCTCGCTCGAGACCGGCAAGCCGGTCGCCGACGTCTCCCTGCTGTTGATCACCAAGGACGACGGGCGCTTTGCCCTGGGCCGGACCGACGCCAATGGCCTCCTGCTCGCCCGCGAAGGGACCTCCTACCCCGTCCTGCGGCTCCAGAACGGGCAGGCCCGGCTCGAATCGGGCAGTTTCAAGGTGAGCGACGCCGTCCACGTGGTGGCCGCCACCGCCGATGACAGCTGTTTCCTGGCCATCGACTCGAACCGGTTCCGCCCCTACCAGGTCACCCAGGCCCCCCCGGGCAGGGTCACCCTGCCCACGCGCAACGGGCACGTCTTCACCGAGCGGGGCATCTACAAGCCGGGCGAGACCGTCCACTGGAAGGCCGCCCTGCGCCAGTACCGCAACAACGAGGTGGCGGCCCCGGCCGGCGAGGAGATCACCATCCAGATCGTCAATTCGCGCGACGACACCATCTTCGACCAGACCTACGAGCTCAACGAGTATGGCACCGCCTCCGATTCGTTCAAGGTTTCCCCCAACGCCCCGCTGGGCCAGTACACGCTCAAGGTGCTGATCCCGAAAAAGCCGGCCCCCGGCATCGCCAGTGCCACCTCCAGCCTCTGGGAGCGACTGCTCGGCCGGACCACCGAGAAGAAGGACGACGACGACGAGGATCTGAAGGAACTGGTTTCGACCGGGTTCCAGGTGCAGTTTTTCGAGCCTCCCCGGCATTTCGTCGAGATCGAGACCGAGGTCAAGACCCGCGACAACACCGCGTTCGTCGGCCGGAAGTTCACCGAGAACTACCTGGAATGCCGGATCCGCGGGAAATACTACACCGGCGGCTTCGTCAAGCACGCCAAGACCCGCTGGACCGCCACCCTGGTGCCGGTGTCGCGCGACATCGCCGGCCAGGAGAACTACCTGTTCGGCAGTGATGCCGGCGACCGCACCCTCATCGAGACCGGCGAATCGCTCCTCGACAAGGACGGCCAGCTGGTCGTCCACCTGCCGATGGACAAGAGCCTGAACGGCGGCCTGTACGGCATCGAGATGTCGGCCACCGTCCTCGACGTCGATGCCCGGCCGGCCACCAAGGTCGAGACGTTCAACCCGAAGCCGGCGATCAACGTCGGCATGAGGCGGCTGGGCAACTACATCCGCCAGGGCGAGGAGTACACGGTCGACACGGTCGCCCTGCACGCCGACGGCAAGCCGGTGGCCACGGGGGTCATCCGGCTCGACATCTTCCGCAAGCGGTATTTCTACACCCAGAAACGCGACGAGGACGGCAACATCTATTACCGCTGGGACAGCGGCTGGGTGCGGGCCCTGTTCTCGGAACAGCCGGTCAAAGACGGCCACAGCTCGTTCGCCATGGCTTTCGCCGACGGCGGCGAGTACCGCCTGCAGGCCAACTACGCGACCCCGGAGGGCGAATTCTCCGTCTCGCAGTTTGTCGATGTGGGCTATTCCTATTCCTGGTATGAGGACGAGGAGGAGGAGGACGAGGAGAACAGCAAGCGGCGCAGTGACAGCGAGATCGTCCTGGCCGCCTCGCGGTCGGTGGCGGCGGTCGGCGACACTGTCACATTCGATTTCGGCGTGCCGCGGTCCGCCTCGCACGCTCTGGTGACCTGCGAGCGCGACGGCATCTACGAGCACCGGGTCATCCCGCTGACCGGGCGGCGGGGCAGTTTCGAGATGAAGGTCGGCCCGCAGGCGCGGCCCAACGTCTTCTTCACGGTGACCATCCCCTGCGGGCGCGGCGATTTCCCCGTCTACCGGAGTCAGGTCGACCAGATGATCCCGCGCGTCTTCCACGGCATCACCAGCCTGCGGGTCGAGAACCAGCTCGACAGCCTGAGCGTGCTCATCACCGAGAGCGCCGCCGACAGCGGCAAGGGCCCCCTGAAGGCCCACCCCGGCGAGACCCGCCATCTGACCTTCCAGGCCCGCGACGCCGAGGGCAGGGGGAAGGTCTGCGAGATGGCCGTCTGTGTGGTCGATGAGGCGGTGCTGTCGCTGACCGGGTTCGTCACCCCGGTGCTGGACCGGCTCGCCGATTTCGTCCTGCCCCTGACCGTGTTCTCGGGCGACCTTCGCCTGTCGGTGGTCAGCCAGGAACTGTACAAGCTGTTCGCCACCCACCTGCTGACCGGCGGCGACCTGGGCGCCGGCGGCCTGGCCTCCGACCTCGCCCTGCGCAAGGACTTCCGGCCGGTGGCCTATTGGAACCCGGCTCTCATGACCGACGCCGAGGGCAAGGCGACGATCACCTTCACCCTGCCCGATTCGACCACCGCCTACCGCATCTACGTGGTCGCCCTCGACAAGCGCAGTGCCTTCTGCAGTACCGAGCGGCAGATGGTGGTGTCCAAGGAGTTCTACCTCCAGCCCGGCCTGCCCCGCTTCCTGACCGCCGGCGACCAGGCCATCGCCCCCGTCACCGCCAACAACAAGACCGACGCCCCGGGCGAGGCCGCGCTGGAGGTCGCCGAGACCAGCAACGTCACCGCCCGCCTGCGCGAACCCACGGTCCGGATGGGCCCGCTGTCGAACACCGTGGCCAAACTCGAGCTCGAGGCCGACAACGGTGCCGGCGATGCCCGCCTGGTCTTTGCCGGGAAGATGGGCGCCTACGGCGACGCCATCGAAGCCCGGTTCCCCGTCGTCCCGCGGTTCGCTGTCGTGCGGCGCCAGAAGATCGGGCACTTCACCGACAAGGCCGAAACCGCCCTCGAGTTCCCGGCCGGGGTCGCCGGCGTGCCGGCCAGGGACCGCCAGGGCGTGCTGAAAGCCACCCTGGGCCTGTCGGTCACGCCCTGGAGCAAGATCGCCCCCGGTCTCAAATACCTCCTGCAGTATCCGTACGGGTGCGTCGAGCAGACCAGTTCGGGCATCATCCCGCTGGCGGGCCTGCGCAAGCTGGTTGCCGACGGCCTGGTGCCGGGCATCACCCTGGCACAGGTCGACAAGTTCCTCACCCCCGGCGTCTCCCGACTGCTGAAGATGCAGACCCGCAGTGGCGGCTTCTCCTACTGGATGGGCGAGCGCCGGCCCTCGTGGTGGGGCACCCAGTATGCCGTGTTCGCCCTGACCGCCGCCCAGGAAGCGGGCTGTGAGGTGCCGCAGGCCGACCTCGACCGCGCCATCAAGTATATCAACGACGGCCTGTTCGGCAAGGAGGGCATCGACGAGCCCGTCCACTACTCGATCTTCGAGCTGTCGGCGGTCAACCTCGCCAGGCACGGCGGCCTGACCGCGGCCAACCTCGACGTGCTGATGAAGAAGTATTTCATCGGCTCGTCGAACGAGGCCAAAGCCCTGCTGATCTGGGCCGACGCCCTGATCAGGAAGTCGCCCGCCGCCAAGCTCAAAGGTTGGCTGGCCGAGATCGAGCCGAAATGCAGCGGCACCCGGCGGTCATGGTATGACAGCAGTGTGCGCGAGGTGGCCATCTGCCTGCTCGCCCAGCTGGCCGTCGATCCCGACAACCGCAAGGCCGACGATCTGGCCGGTGATCTGCTGGCCAATATCGAGCCCGAAGGCCGCTGGTATTCGACCGCTGACACCGGGTGGGCCCTGCTGGCTCTCGGCCGCTACTTCGAGCGCAAGGCCCCGCCCACCGACAAGCCTGCCACCGTCACCGTCACCGCCGCCGGCGGCCCCGCCCGCGAGGTCACCGTCGGCAAGCTCGGCGCCGAGATCGAGCTCGACGCTGAAGCCCTTCTGCAGAACCCCAGGGTGGCCCTCACCGTGAAGCCCGAGGGCATGATCAACTGGAACCTGTCCTACGCCTACCCCGATCCGGCGTCCCGCGCCAGCGACCTCGACCACGGATTCCTGGTCGAGAAGACGATCAAGAACCTCAACGGGGAAAAGGAGATCCGCGTCGGCGATCTCGTCCAGGTCACCGTCGAGTTCGAGGACAACCGGACCGGCCCCTGGTGGCGTTCGCAGGAGTACCAGTATCTCGCGCTCGAAGATCCCATCCCGGCCGGGTTCCTGGTCATCAACGCCGCCCTGAAGACCGAACAGCCGGTGCGCCCCTCCGATGACGACGACGAGGCGGCCGGAGAGGACGAGGACGAATGGTACTCCTCCTGGGAGGACGGCTGTTATCTCCTGCGGCCCGACTTCTTCGAGATGCGGGACGACCGGGTCATGGCCTTCCGCAACCGTCTGTGGTCGGGCCGGTTCCGGTTCACCTACTTCGCCCGCGCCATCTGCGAAGGCACGTTCTTCCTGCGCCCGACCCGCGTCTCGCTGATGTATGACCCCGACACCTACGGCATGACCCCCGGCCTGCCGGTCCACATCCTGCCGGCCCGTTAGGCCCTTGCCCGTCCTGATCTCTCGCCGGCCCTTTCCCCGCCCCGGGGGAGGGGCCGGCCCCTTTCGGTCCCCCTCTCCGCTTTCCGAGCGGGCCTCCTCCACGCCTCCGTTGCTGTTGCCGCTGACCGCGGGAGTTCAGGGGGAAGGGGCAACGGGGAGGAAGGGGCGAAGGGCTTCCCATGTTCCGGCGCATCTCCCTGCTTCTGTGGCATTTTCCATTAATTTGTACCATTAGTACAGCATGACTTTCATATCATTCTTTCCCGGGCGCGCCCGACTCTGGCGCTGGGCGAAAGGGTTCGCCGCCGCCGTAGCGGCGGTGGCCGT
>CAZKPI010000159.1:0-9159 GCA_964554555.1 uncultured bacterium | reverse complement strand
TCGACCTTGGTACTGCGGCCCAGCATGTGGTCGATCCGCGGGGCGATGGTCCGCAGTTCTTCCGCCGCCCACGCCCGCCCCGCCGCCCGCTGTTCCTCGGTCATCCGCCGGGCGGTCGCGGCCAGCGAGCTTGCCGCCCCGGGTCGCCCGAACACCGCGGCCAGGGCAAACCACCCATAGGCCCGGACGATGTCCTGGTGCCCGGCCGGGCCGGCGGCAGGGGCAGGGATGGCACCGTACCGCTGGGACAGGGTGCGGCGGACCAGGCTCAGAAGCAGAAGATCGCCGCCCGCGGCCGGGTCGCCCAGGCGGCCGATCAGGGCTTCGGCCGCCGCGAAATCGGCGGGCCGGCCGCCCGACCAGGCCCCGCCCATCTCATCGCCGGCGAAGACGAACCCCCCCTGCCCGTCCCTCTTCAGCAGATACCGGCCCTGGAAGAGGGGAAGGACGTAATCCCAGCGGGGGAAGGTGGGCGCCGGAATCGGGGAGCCTCCCCCCGAAAGGCTCGACAGCCGCGACGACGGGGGGTTCTCTTTCTTCCAGGCGGTCACCAAAAAGACCTGCCCGGCCAGGGTGACCGGGAAGACCGGGCCATGGTTGTCGGGGGGAACGCGCAGGACGAAGGTGGCGCCGGGGGGCAGGCCGCCCTTGTAGACCTTCACAGCGCGGTAGCGGGCGGTGATTCCCCCGGACTGAACGCACTCGGCGACCGCGACGAGATCGGCCCCGACCACGAGCTCCTCGAACGTTCGGCCGCGGATCGTGGTGCCGCGCGCGGGGGATGAGCCGGCAATCCAGTTCAGGGCCAGAACAGATACCAGCAACAGTCCATGGGAAACAGCCTTGCGAGACATGGCCATCGGCACCTCACCTTGGTGATGGAATCAGGCGGGCCAGGCCCGGCCCTCCCGGGGCGGGGCGGATCGAATCGGCGAGGGAAGGCGCAGGAGCCGCCTCCCGGCCCCACCGTTCCCCCGGGGAGCCGATGCTGGCAGGGACTTTCTTCAGCCGTTCGCGGTCGAAGGTCCAGACAGCCATGAATGGCATCAGCTGGCCGGGCCGGAGACCGCCGTCACAAGTCCGCCGGCGGCGGACGGGGCGTTGGGATAAGCCGGATGGACGGGCGGCAGGTCGAACACCGTCAGGCTCTCATACCACCGCACGTCAAAACAGGTCAGCCCTTCCACGGGGCCGTGGATCGGGCAGGACCGGCGGGAAAAGACGCCGCGGCCGTGCGGGACAAGCTCACCAGACCCCTGCTCGTAACCTGGCAGGCACCTGGATGTGGTCTGGCAGTAGGTTTTCATGCATCCTCCTGCGCGATGGCTGGTTGCCTGGCCGTTCCCCTCGGAAGGAGGCGGGGATTCATCGGATGCCCTCAGGATATCAAAGAACCAGGATTGCCGACACCCCTCAGGTAGAGAAAACGAATCTTCCCGCGGCCGTGGGCCTTGTTGGCGGCGGCCTTTCACCGGGAACCTTGGTGAGCAGGAGAATGGCACAGGCGAATGGCGCCCCGGAGAATCCCGCAAAACGGGCTGTATCGTCCAATGGCGCGTGAGGTCGTCTCGGCGAAGAAGGGAAAGGCATGAGGGTGGACACCCATGACCTCTCCAGACAAAGAAGCCTCCCGCCCTTGCCTATGCTGGTCGGAACCGGACCGGGGAAGTGGAGGGTCATGCGCTGGGCAGTGGGTTGTCGCGCCCGGGATGTCACGGTTTTCTTCCGCGGTCGGTCATGGGTATGATGGAATCAGTTTGGACGCGTGACAGGGGGATGACATGAAATGTCGCAATCGTCTTGCGCGGTATGTGCTCTTGGGAATCCTGCTCGGGGTGACGCTGACCGGGCGAGCGGCAGGCGGGAATGAGCCGGCCGGCGATGAGCCGGTGACCGGCCGGCAGATCGGCCTCGATGCGATGTTCCAGGGCACCTGGCCCGACCGCTTTCCCGCCTCGGACACCAGTGCCGGGGTCGAACCGCCAGCAGTCGAGCCGGGGGGGGCACCCTTGGTGAAGACCGTCGCGGCGGCACGGGCGTTCCTGCGTCGGCGGCCGGATATCGCCGAAAAAATTCCCCAGTGGTGTGGGGAACAGAGTCCTCTGGGGATCCTGGCCCATTGGGTCCGGATCACCCATGAGCGAAACGAGTTCTTCCGTGAGGCGATGGCCTTGCTGAAGCGGTTGTCGCCGGCCGATTTTCTGGCCCTGCGTCCCGATATCGCCGTCAGTGTCCGACAGTCGCGGGGCGAGACGGAACCCCGACGAGTGATTGCTCTCTGGCTGCGGTATAACACGACCGAGGACAGCATCTTCGTCGATCTGGGCCGGTGGGTCACCGGCCAGCGGCCCTGGCCGGATGCCCCCGGACAGCCGGTTCCTCCCCCGCCGAACGAGGGAGCGGACCAACCGAATCCGCCAATCGGGAATCCCCCCGCACCGGGCAGTCCTCCCGCCATCCCCCCGGCCCCGCCGGGGTCGTCTTCCCCACCTCCAGCAACCCCTTCGACCCCGCCCGCCCCGCCGGTGACCCCGCCCAAACGCGGCTATGATCTGGCTTCCCTGCCCCGTCCGACCAAGGATAATGGGTGGGGCATCCATTGGTTTCCCACCCTGGGGTCGTCGCGCGCGGTCGTCGACCGCTACCTTGACGAATGCGAGCAGATGGGCCTCCGCTGGATCGTCTTCCTGAATGAGGCCGAGAAAGTCAGCGAGGCCAACGACTACCTCGTCGATCGACTGCAGGCCCGCGGCATGATGCCGATCCTGCGCCTGTATTCGCGCACCGTGCCGCTTGACTGGGGCAAGGTCCGCCAGGTGGTCGCCCATAATGTCGAACGCGGCGTCTTCTATTTCCAGATCTACAACGAGCCCAATCTCAAGGGCGAATGGGAAGATGGGCGCATCGACCTGCCGCGTTTCCTCGAGCTGTGGGAGAAGGGGGCCGCGGTCATTCTCGAGGCAGGCGGCTTCCCGGCCTTCGCCCCCCTTGCCCCCGGAGGGGAGGATGGCCGGCCTGATATCCAGTTCTTTGAAGAGTGTCTTCAGCGCATGCAGGCGCGCGGCACCTTGCCGCTTCTGCAGAAATGCTGGATCGCCATCCACAACCAAACCTGGCAGCCGGTCGACTACACGGCCGATACCGCCAGCTTCAAGAAATTCCTGTTCTATGATCGATTGCTGGTCAAGTATCTGGGCGAGTCTCGACCGATCATTGCCACCGAGGGCGGTTTCCAGACAGGCGGGAATGCGGCCCTGAACGACCGCCACTGCGCCTGGAATCTCGACTACTACCGCTATATGCTGGGTGCCGAGCCCTATTTCCTGGCCCAATGCAGTTGGATTCTCGGCAACGACGTTGGGGGCGGCGCCCCCGGGATGTGGGAAGACGCCACCTGGTTCCAGCCCTCCGGGCCCCTTCCCATCGTTGATGCCCTCAAGCGGGAGCCCAAGCGTCAGCGCTGATCGCTTTGGGCCGCGGTCCCCACCGGTCCGGAGGCACCCCGTTCTTCCAGGGGCGAAGGGTGCCTCCGGTCTTTGTTCGGGGGTTGGGTGCCGGAAGGGCAAAGCGCCCGCCCGTTCATCATTGACCGGCGCGGGCGGCGATGGGCATGCCCTGCCTCCAGCCGGCGCGGGCCGAATGTTTCGGCGGCGTTCGTGCCATGAATGGTCACAGCCCGTCACAAATGGCGGCCTTGTCTGGTCGTATCAGATGAAACCCGGAACCTGGACTCCAGCGAAGAGGAAGGAGACGAAAAAGATGCATCGGAACCATGTGTGCCTGGCGTTGCTGGTGGTGGGATGCCTGGTGGCGCTGTCGGGGTCCGTTCTGGCGGAGGGGTGCACCGGATGCCCGGGGGCCAGCGGCGAGGTGTCATGCCTGACGGTCGAGCAGTTCCAGGCCGTGCGCGGTGATCTGTGGAATCTCAAGAATGGGTACGGCATCCTCGAGACGCATCTCGAACATGCCGCGTTCACCGCCCGGCGGCTTACGTTCCGGCCTGATTGCAGGGCGCTGGGAGAGGAATTCCTGGTGGTTTTCGAAAAGGCTCGGTTCTGTTTCGTCCAGAAAGATTTTCCTCTCTACGCCAAATATCTGAACGATACGGTCCGGTTGTTCAGTCGCCTCTTCAAAGCGCATGTGGGGAAGGATGCCAACCTCTGAAGGGAACATTCCTCTTCCGCCCACTTCAAAATTCCGGCTGGTCGTGCCACAATGGGGTCCCATACTCCACCCTTGGACAAGGAGCAGGCAGGGGAAGCATGTTCGGGATGTTGTGGGCCTGGTTCGCGGCGGAGCCCGCCCCGACGGCGACCGACGACGATCTGGTCCGGGCGGCACGCCAGGGAGACCGGCGGGCCTTTCCCGAACTGTACCGGCGGCATGTGACCCCGCTCTTTCGGTATGCCCTGTCCTTGACCCGCAATCAGATCGAGGCCGAGGACCTCCTGCAGGAAGTGTTCATCCAGGCTTTCAACAAACTCTCGCAATATCAGGGGCCCAACCTCTTCAAGCGCTGGCTGTTCCGCATCTGCCGCAACATGGCCTTCAACCGAAAAGCCAAGCGCAAGGTCGATGAATCGCCGATGGAAAGCCACGCTGAGATCACCCTGGGTGCACGCGAGCCGCAGAAAGAGTGGCTGAAGGGCCTCGAGATACAGGAAAGCACCCAGCGGCTCCTGGGAGCCCTGTCCCCTGACCTGCAGGAGATCTTGTTGTTGCGGCTGGTGGAAGACCTCTCCTACAAGGAGATCGCCGATCTGACCGGCCTGACCGAGGTCAACCTTCGCCAGATGATTTCACGGGGCCTGGGAAAACTGCGAAAGGAGTGGAGCGCCCATGCCGTGCACCAAGCTTGACGACTGGCTCCAGGCCAATGACTCGCCCATGGGGGGCGGCTTGCCCGAGGCGCTTCAACAGCATCTGCCCGGCTGTCCCGACTGCCGCGACCAATGGGAGGCGGCCCGGCTCTTCCGGTCCTCTTTCCAGGAGGTCAGGGTCCCCAAAGACATGGAACAACGCGTCTGGAACAAGATTCACCAGCGCCTGCCGTCCCTGCCCGACGACCCCGCCCCCGGATCGGGCGGCCCAGGCGGGGGCTCGACCGCCGCGACCGGATCTTCCGGATTGGTGCTGGGTTCGGCCGTGGCCCTGGCCCTCCTGGTCGGGGCCGCCGTGGTCTGGAACCGCCCGGCCGCCCCCCCCGCCCCGTCGGCGATTTCGGGGCCGACGACCGCGACCGTGCAGGTCACCGGACAGCGGGCCTTCCTGCGCCGGGATGTCAAGGAGGAACCGGTATCCGCGACGGCCCAACCCTGGCGGGATGGCGACCTCCTGCGATTGTCCGGCCCCGACGCCGAGGCCACCCTTGCCGGTCCCGGGGCCACCAACCTGCGCGTGGTCGGCAGTGGGCGCCTGCGCGGAACCCCCCAGGGGATCGAACTCCTCGACGGCCGGATGACCCTGTCGGGGCAGTCCGCCCCCGACCCTCTGGTGGTGCATATTCCGGGTGGGGTGTTGCATCTCAACCGGGCGGTGCTCCGGGTCAATCTGCAGGGCGACGGCGGCACGCTCGATCTGATGGAAGGTCGTCTCGATGTCGAACCGGCGGCGGGCGGTCTGCCGGCCTTTTCCTGGGCGGCCGGCACCCGGTTGACGGTGCGGGGCGGCGCCATCACCGGCTATCCCGTCGATCTGCCGGTGGAAGGGCCGTCATCGACGGTTGGGACGGTCGATCACGCGTCCTCCGGCTCAGCCCCGGCGGGTTCCACGGCCTCGACGTCCACCTCCCCGGGCCCGGATTCTTCGGCCTCGGGAACGATGACCCAGACCGGCCTGGGCGACCTTCTGAAGCAGGATTGAGCGAGAGTTCCCGGAAAGCACGGTCTGGCCCAGAACCCGCTCAGCCAAGAGCTCCCAGCTCCTCTTCCGGCATTCCCCGGCCATTTTCGGCCTCGGGACCACCGGTGACGCGGTCAGGAAGTTCAACGGAAAGCATGTCGCCCCAACCTGGTGCCGGGACATGGGTTCCTGCTGTTTACCTTCAAGGAGAATGTCACAAAAGCATGGGCTTTTCGGTCTCGATGGGTGAAGGACGCCAAAACCAAAAATCATCGAGGAGAGTTGCCATGAAAGCCAAGCTGATGAGTGTGATCCTGATGGTCCTGTTCGCCCTGGTTGGAAGCGTGGCGGTGGAAGCCGCCGTCGATCCCAAGGCCCTCCAGGTCCAGGAAGCCGTGGTCACGGCCCGGGCCAAGTGGAACCTGATCAAGATCGCGATCGAGCGGCTCGAGGCGAAGGACTATGCCGATGCGAATACGGCCAAGGCATCGTATGAGACGGTTCTGGCTGGGGTGAAGGAGTTCGTGCCGGTCGCCCTGTCGCGATATGTGCTCGAGCGGGAAGGGAAATTCCTGGGTGCCGAAGTGGCCGGGCAGATCGAGGCGGTTCGCACGTCGTTCGCCAACATCGACTACGGGCTGAAGCCTGGGGAGGACTGCTCCAGGATCACCGCCCTGGTCATCGACCGGGCCCTGAAGGCCAAAGAGGCCATGGACCAGATGTTCGCCCGCCTGCCCCAGCCTCAGGTAAAACTTGATGCCAAGCGGGTTCGCCAGGTTCTCGATGACGAACTGTATGCCGTGTTCGATTATCTGCACGTGCAGTACCGGACCGTGGCCAACCCCCTGCCCCTGGACAAACCCACCGCCGCCCGGGTGGCGATCCTGAACAGCCTGGCCCTCGAAACCGCCGACCAGATGTTCGAGTATGTGGTCTCCAACAAAGCCATCGTCACGCCCGCGACGACCCCGATCATCGGGGAGATCGACGATATGCTGGATAGGACGGTGCGGGTGACCCGGTCCTTCGCGAAGGAACAGGGAGACAACTGGGAATGGGCCCCGTTCCAGAAGCGGCTGGCCGATCGCTACATCGAGATCAAGGTGAAGATCGGCGATCTGCGCCTGCTGGTGATGGGAATGTGACCGGCGGCGCCGCGGAGAACGCCCAGACCGCTTGAAGCGCGAGATTCGTCCGGTTCGGCCCGATCGGGCGGGGGGCCCTCAAGACCCCCGCCCGACCTGCTGTGTGCGCCCGGCACTTCACCGCCCGTGGTCCCCTGGGAAAAACGCCGGTCCTGGTTCTTTTCCCGGGGTCGTTTTTCCACCGCTTCCTGAAACGGTATCTGACGGCCTTCACTCCGCCCGAGTTCCGCTCGCTCGGGGCGAGGAGCGCCGGCGGGCTTTCCAGGCGTTTCCGGGCGTTTCCGGGCAATGGATGGGTTGCCGCTGACAGAATGGTATCATTCCGGAAGGGGAGGCTCGATGACTTCGTGGGATGAGCAGGTGGAGACTCGGCCCCGCGTCTGCCGGCGCGGGCTGTCGCTCCTCGAAATCCTGCTGGCCATCGTCATCCTCAGTTTCGGGCTGTTGCCGATCTTTCGCTTGATGTCGCAGTCACGGCAGGTGATGTACCGGTCCGTGCTCGAGATGAAGGCAATGGCCACAGCCTCGTCGCTGATGGACGCCCTGCACCGGGCCCCCAAAACGGTCCTGGCACGGTTTCCCACCACGGACCTGGCCGAGGACCAGGTGGCCGCCCGGGGCATCGTGCCGCCGGCTCCCGACCCGGGCCTGCCGCGGGTGGTGACCGTGCGGTATCTGAACGATCCCGCGCTTCCCAGAGAGCGGTTTTCCAATCCCTACGGCCAGATTCTCGAGATGACCGTTCGGGTCACTTCATCCGCCCCCGGCACGGCCTATCACGGCCGATCCATCATCACCCTGCGGGACATTCGCTATCTCGACCGCTGACCAAAGGAGTTCGCCCCTGTGCCATCGATCTGGCGTTTTGGCGTGAGCCGCCCGAAAAGGAGACCCGGGCCTTGCCGGCAAGGCCGAGGGGCACGCGCGCCAGGGAAACCCTCCGCGGCTCTCTGTCCCAGACCGGGCCATTCCGCCCTGACCGGCCCGGAAGCGGGGGGCATCCCCGCCTCAACGGGAAGAGCGTCCGCCCTTGGCCCGAGTCGCCAAGCCCGAATCCAGGTCCGGGCGGTCGGGGGCGCCCGATCGCCTGGCGGGTTCAGCCTGCCGGAGATCCTGGTGGCGGCGGCGCTGGGGGTGCTCGCCTTGTCGATGCTGGTGCTGTATCAACAGGGTCTGTCGCGGCAGGCGGCGGCCGGGGATGCGCAGACCCGGGCCTGGCACACCTACGGGCGGCTGAGCGCCGCTCTGCGCAACGATCTTCTGCAGGCCGCCCGGGTCGAAGCGCCTGACCCGATGACCCTGATCATCGAGGTGAACGAGATCGACGACGAGTTCCGGGCCCGGCCCCGGCGAGTCACCTGGCGACGCGATGCCCGGGAGCCCAAAGCGGTCATCCGGGAGGAGAATGGGCGGAGCACCTCCTTCGATTTTTCCGATGCCCTGGGCCGAAACGAAGCGTTGGGTCTGCGCTTCACCTGGGAACCATGACGATGAGAGACACGAAGGCGGCCCTTGGCCGCGGTGGTGTTCAGGGAATGGCGCGGCCGCTCCGGGTTGGGATGACGGTGCTGGAACTGGTGGTCGGCCTGGGGGTTCTGATCTTGATTCTGGGGGTCATGTTTCAGGTGTTGCCCACGGTCCATCGTCAGGAACGGCATCTCGACCGTCAGGCGCGGTTCTCCCAGGCCGCCCAGACCGTCTTCACCCTGTTGAAGAGCGATCTGCGTTCGCTCGAGCGCCTGCGGGTGGCGCCAAGCCGCCTCGAGCTGACCCGGCTGGTCGGTCTGTCCGAGGCGGGGAACGAGCAGATCGAGCCGGTCTCCTGGGTCATCGCCTCGTCGGGAGTGACGGAGATCAGGGGCACCGGGGAAGGCCGTCTTCACGCGTTTTTGAACCCTGCCGAGGAAGCGGCCGGCTGTTCGTTCGGTGGAGGATTCCGGCTCTCGGGGATACGGGACGAAGAAGGCACCCTGACCGGTGAGGTGACGATTGATCTGCGGGTGGTGGAAGCCGGCGCCACAGCCCAACCGGCCATGGTCGCCACCCTGAGCGTGGCAGTGCGCGGGCGGGCGTTGCAGGCGATCAGCGCGGCGCCCCCCCCGGATGGAGGGGCTCCATGAACGGGAAGAGCGGCCACCGGCAACCGGCACCGCCGGGGGGACCGCACCGGCGG
>CAZKPI010000158.1:0-9218 GCA_964554555.1 uncultured bacterium | reverse complement strand
GGGCGGTCGGTCGGTGTTCGCCCGGGACGACTCCCCGGGCCTCCTCGAGATCGCCGATGCCGCCGTCCTGCCCGGCGGCCGTCTCGCCCTGGCCGACAACCACCGGCAGGCCGTCTTCCTGTTCCAGGCGTTCCGGCATGCCGCCACGGTCGGTCTGCTCGGCGAGCGGCGCCTGTTCCGGTTCATCCGGCACGTCTTCCCCCTGCCGGACGGCCGGTTCGGCGTGGCTGACAGCGGCGGCGACCGCAGTTTCCTCTTCAGCCCCGCCGGGGATCTGCAGAGCGAGGTCCCCGGCGTCGTCGAACCCGCCTGGCTGAACGGCCGGTTCGTCCGCCTGGCGGTGGACAACAGCCAGGTGCGGGCGGCGGCGGTCGACCCCGTGACCGGCGCCGAAGCCCCGCTGTTCACCTACCGTCCGCCCGCCGGGCAGGTTCCCCTCGACGCCCGGCTCATCGGCACCGCCCCAGGCGCCGGGGAGCTCGCCGTCCTCGTTGACGAGGGGATGGGCGATGCCGACCACCCGGCCTGGAGCCGCGTCCTGCGCTTCCGGGGCGGCCAGCTCCGGACCGCCTCCGTCCTGCCCGACCTGTCCTTCGATCCGGCCGGCCGCCGCTCCTGCATCCTGGTCGGCAAGGGCGGACCCGCCCGCCTGCTCGCCATCCGGGAGACCGGCGCGGGAACCGGCCTGTTCGCCGCCGACCTGCCGTAAGGCGGCCGGGCCCCCCCCCGGGATCAGCCCCTTGGCGGGTTCTGCCGCAGACGTCGGCGCGGCACCTTCCGCCGCCGCCCAGGGGAGGGGCCGGTCTCTGGCCGGTCCGCTCCTCAGGTCCTCAGAGACCGGCTTCCGGCGGGTCTCTTGCCCCTCATCGACAGGCCAGGGGGAGCGCGGGCAGTCCGCCCGGCTGGTCCCCCCTGCGCCGGCCGGTGGAACGGAATCGGCCGGGCCGCAGCCATTCTCACCATGCGATCTGAAGCGGGTTTTCGCGCAACCTCGGTCTGATTTGCCGATGGGGCCATGGCCTGCGGAAATCACTGTTCACCGGAGAAGCATGGGATCGCTGAGTGAGAATTCCTGGCCGGGCCGGGACGACATGGCCCGGCGGGCGGTTTCGTGGTAGAATACCGCCCGATATCTCAGCAGGAGTACAACCATGTGGGACTACACCAACTCCGTCCTTGATCATTTCACCAATCCCCGCAACGTCGGCGAGATCGAAAACCCGAGCGCCGTCGGCGAGGTTGGCTCCCTGGCCTGCGGCGACGCCCTGAAGCTGTACCTGAAGATCGATCCGGCGACCGGGAAGATCCTCGACGCCAAGTTCAAGACGTTCGGCTGTGCCAGCGCCATCGCTTCGGCTTCGGCGCTGACCGAGATCGTCAAGGGGATGACCCTCGAAGAAGCCCTGAAGATCAGCAACGAGGATATCGCCAAGTTCCTCGGCGGCCTCCCCGAGCAGAAAATGCACTGCTCCGTGATGGGCAAGGAAGCCCTCGAGGCGGCCGCCGCCAACTACCGGGGCGAGAAGACCGTGCCGCACGAAGAGGAGCACCCCGTCTGCAAGTGCTTCTGGGTCACCGAGAAGAAGATCCGCGACGTCATCCTCGAGCACAAGCTGACCACCGTCGAGCAGGTCACCAACTACACCAAGGCCGGCGGCGGCTGTGGCGGCTGTATCCCCGACATCAAGCGGATCCTGGCCGACGTCATGCACACCCAGGCCCCGCCTCCCGAACCGCCGAAGATGACCAACCTCCAGCGCATCAGGCTGATCACCCAGACCATCGAGAAGGATGTCGCCCCGACTCTGCGCGCCGACGGCGGCAACATCGAGCTGGTCGATATCGACGGCACCCTGGTGAAGGTGCGGCTGGCGGGCGCCTGCGCCGGCTGTGCCGGGGCCAAGGCCACCCTCCAGCACCTCGTCCAGGAGACCCTGCGCCAGAAGGTGTCCCCCGACCTCGTCGTGGTCGAGGAGAACTGATCATGGCCCCGCGCCAGGTCTACCTCGACAACAACGCCACCACGCAAACCGCCCCCGAGGTCGTCGAGGCGATGTTGCCCTTCTTCCGCGACCTTTACGGCAATCCCAGTTCCATGCACGTGTTCGGCGGCCAGGTGGCCCAGCACGTCAACAAGGCGCGGGAACAGGTGGCCGCCCTCCTCAACGCCCATCCCGACGAGATCCTGTTCACCTCCTGCGGCACCGAGTCTGACAACCACGCCATCAAGGGGGTTCTCGAGGCCTTCCCCGAGAAGCGCCACATCGTCACCACCAAGGTCGAACACCCCGCCGTGCTCAACGTCTGCCGCCACCTCGGCAAACAGGGCTGTCGGGTCACCGAACTGCCCGTCGACAAACGCGGCAACCTCGACCTCGACCGGCTCGCCGCCGAGCTGACCCCCGACACCGCCCTGCTGTCGGTGATGGCCGCCAACAACGAGACGGGCACCCTGTTTCCCATCGAGAAGATCGGCGCCATCGCCCGCGAGAAGGGCGTGACCTTTCACACCGACGCGGTCCAGGCCGCCGGGAAACTGCCCCTCGACATGCGCAAGCTTCCCGTCGATCTGCTGTCGATCTCCGGCCACAAACTGCATGCCCCCAAGGGCATCGGCGTCCTCTATATCCGCCGCGGCACCCGGATCGCCCCCTTCCTGCACGGCGGCCACCAGGAACGCGGCCGGCGGGCCGGCACCGAGAATGTGCCCTACATCATCGGCCTCGGCAAGGCCTGCGAGCTGGCCCGGGTCGAGCTGTTCGAAGAGGCCAACCGCCTGCGGCACCTGCGCGACCGCCTCCAGAACGGCCTGATGGCGGCCATCCCCTACACCCACATCAACGGTGATCCCGATTGGCGCCTGCCCAACACCTGCAACCTCGGCTTCGAGTACATCGAGGGCGAGGCCATCCTGCTCCACCTGAGCGCGGCCGGCATCGCCGCCAGTTCCGGCTCGGCCTGCACCAGCGGCAGTCTCGAACCGTCGCATGTGCTGATGGCCATGGAGGTCCCCTTCACCTACGCCCACGGCTCGGTGCGCTTCTCGCTGTCGAAGTACAACACCGAGGCCGAGATCGATTACGTGCTGGCCACCATGCCCGGCATCGTCCAGAAACTGCGCGACATGTCACCCTTCTACCCGAAGGACGCCGCCCGCGTGGCAGGGCCCGCCCAGGCCGCCCGCTGATCGAGGCCCCCGAGGGCCCCGGTCGCGCCCTGGCCGGAGCCGGCCGGGTCACCCCTTCTGCCGGAAGGCTCTGGCCAGTTCCGCCTCGACGGTGGGCGGCACGAGGGCGCGGACGTCGCCCCCGTAGCGGGCAACCTCCTTGGCGATGCTCGAGCTGAGGAAGGAATACTGGGTCGACGACATCAGGAAGACGGTCTCGAGGTCGGGGGCAAGCTGTTTGTTGACCGAGAACATCTGCAGTTCGTACTCGTAGTCGGACACGGCGCGCAGACCGCGGATGACGGCGCAGGCGCCGGCGGTGCGGCAGAAATCGACCAGCAGGCCGTTGAAGTGGATGGCCCGCACGTTCTCGATCTCGCGGGTCACTTCGGTGATCATGTCGACCCGCTGTTCGGGGGTGAACAGACACTTTTTGGCGGGATGTACCAGCACCCCGACGATGACGTGGTCGAAGATGCGGGCGGCCCGCACCAGGATGTCGAGGTGACCGTTGGTGAACGGGTCGAAACTGCCCGGATAGACGGCGATCCTCATTTGTGGCGGGGTTCCTTCATCCAGTCGATCAGGTCGTACCCCAGTTCCTTCACCAGAAGCGAGAAGGCCATGACGGGGAAGCCGACCACGTTGAAATAACAGCCCTCGATGCGTTCCACAAACAGGGCGGCCATCCCCTGGATGGCGTAGGCGCCGGCCTTGTCGTAGGGCTCGGGCGAATCGAGATAGCGGGTGAGTTCGCGCTCGCTCAACTCCTTGAAAAAGACCTTGGTGATCTCGGCCCGGGCGACGGTGCGCAGGCCGCGCGGGTCGACCACCGCGACCCCGGTGATGACCTGGTGGGCGCGGCCCGACAGCGTGCCCAGCATCTGGCGGGCGTCCTCGCGGTCGCGCGGCTTGCCCAGGATGGTGCTGTCGACCACCACGATGGTGTCCGCGCCGATGACCAGACCTTCCGACAGCGGGCGGGCGGCATGGAACGCCTTCAGGCTGGCCAGCTTGGCCGCCTGCTCGGCGGGGGCCAGGTGGGCCACGTCCTCCTGCCGCTCCTGGTAGGGGGAGGCCAGCTCCGCGAAGGGGATCCCCAGATCGGTCAGGATCTCCTTGCGGCGCGGGGACTTCGAGGCGAGGAAGAGGGACGGGTGGGGGCGGGAAGCGGCGGTCATGCGGTTCTCCTGAAGAGTTCGAAGGCGATGGCGGCCACCAGCAGGCCGGAGGGGATCGACAGCCAGACCATGACGAAGAGGTGGAACCAGAGGGGAAGGGCCTGGCCGGCCCACAGGCCGACCGTGCCAAGTTGCGCGAGGTTGTGGGCGACCGCGCCCAGGATGCTGATGCCCGCCAGCCCCAGCCAGCCGTGCCCGAGGCGCACGGCGAGGGTCATGGCGGCGGCGGCGGCGAGGCCGCCCGCCAGGCCGAGCAGGTGGGCCGGCGAGAACAGCAGACCCAGCACCAGGCCCGCCAGCAGGGAGCGGAAGACCACGATCCCCGCCGCGAACCAGGGCGAGAACCGGACGATGGCGAACAGCACCAGGGCGTTGGCCAGGCCCGGCTTCAGCCAGGGCACCAAACGCGGCAGAGGCGCCTCCAGGATCTGGAGGGCCGCGGCGGCGGCCGACAGCATGCCCAGCAGGGCGAGCAGGCGCAGGGACCGGCCGTCCGCCCGGCCGCCGGGGGCCTCCGCCCAGCCCAGGGGATGGGCCCCGGTGAAAGGCGGAGCGGCCAGCGCGGCCGCGGTTCCCGCCATGACGGCCCTCGCCGCTCTTGGCTCCCCGGTCATCATTCCGGCCTCCTCCGCGGTTCCGGTCATGGCAGGAGCCGCCTGGCCGGCGGCCAGGCCGGCCGGGGGGGCGGCCGTCGAGCGATTGGCCGGGCAGTCGGGCCGGTCGGGGGCGGTCATCGGGTCTCTCCGTCCAGGAAGGTGTCGGACGCCAGACATTCTACACCAACCCCGTTGGGGGCACAGCAGGTTCCCAGGGGGGCCTGCACCCAGCCCAGGCTGATGCACAGGCGGTTCGGGCACGGGGAAGAGGCGATCCGGACCCGCCCGGCCGCGTCCCATTCCACCACCGATGGCCCCAGCACCCCCTCGACGACGACCGGCCCGGCCGGGGGTGTCGGGAAGATCCGCTCCCGCTCCGGGTGTCCCGCGACGAACAGCCGGTATCCCGCCGGAGACCGCGTGGCCCGGGCGCCTCCCCACCACCAGGCCAGGCCGGTGCCGGCCAGCAGAAGGGCGATGACCACCCCGTCGGCCACGGTGAAGAACCGCCGCTCGAGGTCTTTCATCCTTTCCTTCCTCCCCCTTCCCCCCCATCGCAGGCTGGCGGGACCTGTGTTCAGGGCCGCACCTGGAGGAACCAGGCGGGGCCGGCGGCGCTCATCCAGGTCGGCCCGCTGGCAGGCAGGAAAAGGGCCGGCAGGTGCTCGCGGTCGGCCGCCTCGCGTGCCTCGGCCGGGGACATGGCGAACAGGGCGGTGCTCCAGATGTCGGCCAGGAGCGGCGAGCTGGCCACCACGGTGACCGACCGGAAGGCGGCGGCCGGCTGGCCACTGCGGGGATCGAAGATGTGGTTGATGCGCCGGTCGCCGGCCATGACGAAACGCTCATAATCGCCCGACGTTGAGATGGCGATGGGCGTGATCGACTCCACGAGGGCGAGCGGACCATCCCCCCGGGGATCGCGCACCGCCACCCGCCAGGGCGTCCCGTCCGGCTTGCGGCCTTCCATCCACAGGTCGCCGCCGTCGTCGATGAAGAAGGTGTCGGCCCCGGCCTGCCGGAGGGCGGCGATCGCCTCCTCGATGGCGAAACCGCCGGCGACGCCGCCCAGGTCGAGTGTCGTGCCGGAGGCCAGGGTCACGGCTCCGTCCCCGAACGTGACGAGCCGGGCCCAGCCGACCCGGGCCAGGCAGGCGCGCAGTTCGTCAGGTGCCGGGATCCGGCCCTGCCGGTCGTAGAACCCCCAGGCCCGCTGAAGGACGGAAAACGTGGGGTCGAAAAACCCCCCGGTCCGGCGCACCGCGGCATCGGCCTGCTCCAGCAGGCGTCCGAACTCCGGCCCGGGCCGGAACGGGCCCGGCGACCGGTTCAGCGCGGTCAGGTCCGAGTCGGGGCGGTGGAAGGAGGCCATCCGGTCGACCCGTTCCATGGCCTGGAATCCCGCCTGGATGGCGCGGGCGGCCCCCCCCGGCCAGCCGGAACGGGGCCAGACTTTCAGGGTGACGAGGGTGTCCATCATGAGCCGGGTTTCCACGTGCGGTCCCTCCGGGCCGGCATGCGGCTTCGCCAGCGACCACAGGACGATGGCGGCCGCTCCCAGGAAGAGCACCCATGACCGCCCGCCGGCCCCGGGGGAGGCGGCGGCAGGGGCAGGGCCAGACCTTCCGGTCAGAGGGCTGACAGCGGGTTCCCCGGCCGGTCCTCCCGCGGCGGGCCGATTCTCCCCCCCGGCGGGGGCCGCCCCCTTCACGCTGTGCTGGGCCGGGGCCGGGCCTGGCTTCCCGCCTGCGGGAAAGGCAGGCCTGCGGGTGCCGGCCGGACCGGCGCGGGGAGCGCCCGGCCTCCCGGTCGGCCGGCTTCCCGGTCAGGCCCCGCCGTGACCGGCGCCAATCGGCGGAACGTCATGGCGGGTCAGGCCGGACAGGCCGTCAGGAAGCGCCGCAGACGGGCCAGGCTTTCGTCGCGGCCCAACACGGCCATCACCTCGAACAGGCCGGGCGTGGCGGTGCGGCCTGACAGGCCGAGCCGGCAGAGATGGACCACGTCGCCGAACTTGCGGCCTTCCCCCTCGGCGAACCCGCGCACCAGGGCCTCGAGGGGGCCTTCCTCGAACCTGGCCTCCGCCTCGAGCCGGCCGATCAGCCGGCCCAGCAGGTCGCGGGCGCCCGCGATCCTGCCGGCCTTCTCCAGGCCCTTCGCATCGTATTCCTGCGGGGCGGAGAAGAACCACCCCGCGTTCGCGACAATCTCGTCGTAGGTCTTCACCCGTTCGCGGTACAGGCCGGCCATCTTCGCCAGCTGTGCCTCGCTGAACCCGCCGGGAAAACCGGGGATCTTCGCCAGCCAGGGCCGCAGGCGCGCCAGCAGAACCTCGGGGGAAAACCGCTTGAGATACTCGGCGTTCATCCAGGTCAGCTTGTCGAGGTCGAAGATGGCGCCGTGCGAGCTGACCCGGTCGAGCGAGAACTCGGCGAACAGCTCGTCTTTGCTGAGGATCTCGCGCGTGTGGTCCTCCGGCGACCAGCCGAGCAGGGCGAGGTAGTTGCGGAACGCCTCGGGATCGAAGCCCATTTTTTCGTATTCGATCACCGAGGTGGCGCCGTGCCGCTTGCTCAGCCGCGCGCGGTCCTTGCCCAGGATCATCGGGATGTGGGCGAAGCGCGGCACCGGGGCCTCCAGCGCGCGGTAGAGCAGGATCTGCTTGGGGGTGTTGGAGATGTGGTCTTCGCCGCGGATGACGTGCGTGATCTGCATGCCCACGTCGTCGACCACCACCGCGAAATTGTAGGTCGGCATGCCGTCCGACTTGACCACGACCAGATCGTCGAGGAGATCGGAGGTGAAGGTCAGTTCCCCCTTCGTGATATCTTCCCACTTGACCGAGACCCCGTCGGGACAGCGCAGTCTCAGCACGAACTTGTCGCCGGCCGCGATGCGGCGCTCGACCTCCGCGCGCGACAACCCCCGGCACCGGCCGTCATACTTGATGGCGGCCTTCCGCTCGGCCTGGTCCTTCCGCATGGCTTCGAGGGTGTCGGCCGAGCAGAAACAGTGGTAGAGCTTCCCTTCCTGAAGCAGACGCTCGACGGCCGCCCGGTACAGCCCCTCGCGCTGAGTCTGGAAGTAGGGGCCGTGCGCGCCGCCGACCTCGGGACCTTCATCCCAGTCGAGACCGAGCCATTTCAGCCCGTCGAGGATGGCCTGGGTGTAGGCGGCCTGCGACCGCTCCAGGTCGGTGTCCTCGATGCGCAGGACGAAGACCCCGCCGTGGTGGCGGGCAAACAGCCAGTTGAACAGCGCGGTGCGCGCCCCGCCGACATGCAGGTTGCCGGTGGGCGACGGGGCAAAGCGGACGCGGACGGGTGCAGACATGCGGTGGAACCCCCTTCGTCAGACCTGTGACCGGGGACCTCGCGCCGCGGCCGGCCGCCGGGGACCCCGTTTCCCCCGCTCGGGAGGGGATGGCAGGATACTCCAATCCGCCCGCCGGCACAACCCCGGCCGCGGGTGCCGTCCCCCCTCAGCGGGTTGGCGCGGCGGCGGCGGGGGCCTCTTTCCGCAATCGCTGGAACCACTTGGGGTCATACCGCCGGAGAACCTCCTGCAGGCCGGCGGCGAATTCGGCGTCGGTGCCGTCGAGGGAGCGCCGGATCCAGAACCCGATCGCCATCTCGGGCAGGAAGTTCGTGCCGTTGCGCGGAACGAAGAACTCGTCGAGGGCTCCGCCGTACCGCCGCTCGAGCCAGGCAAGCGCCTCGAACCCCTCTCCCTGGGCGGCCGCGAGGTATTCCTGCCGGACGGCCCCGAGATCCATCTGGTTCCTGGTGAAAAGGTAGCTGGCGGCCATCAGGCGAAAGAACCGGGCGAACACCCGGCTGTACCAGAGCCGGAAAGGCGTCCCCCAAAGGCTGTCTTCCGGCTGGGGGATCAGGTTGGCCCGCGCCCACCGCACGAAGGCGGGGTTGTAGCGGCCGAACCCCTCCCGCGCGGCGGGGCCGGCCGGCGGGCGGTAGATTTCCATCCCCGCCAGCCGGGCGATGGCGGTCAGGTCGTAGAAATCCTCCCCCGCCGCGCTACGCCGCAGGCCGGCCGCCGCTTTGTTCATGCCCATGTAGAGGGTGAGCCCGCGGATGCCGCCCAGAAAAGCGCCGAATGTCCGCCCGTTGGCCTGCACGGCCGCCCCGCGCGGCTTTTCCTCGAACATGTACTCGTAGGCCTCGGCGATCATGGCGGAGTACAGCCGGTTCACCTCGTCGCGGGAAAGCGGAATCCCCTCGGGGTCGGGCGGGGCCGGGGAAGGGGCCGGGGAAGGGG
>CAZKPI010000157.1:0-9242 GCA_964554555.1 uncultured bacterium | reverse complement strand
CGGCTGTGGGGACCCTTGACCGCCTTGAAGGCCTCTTCGACGGCACTGCCGGTGACGTGGTAGTGCCACATGGCGTTGCCGAACTCGGCGAACTGGTTGAAGATGACGATCTTGTCGCCGCGCTCCTTGATCAGGGCCCAGCACTTGTCGTAGATCTCCTTGACGTTCGACTCACAGCCGGGGGTGGCGAAGATCTCGCTGGTGCCGATCTCCTTCAGCCAGTCGAACCGCTCCTTGCTCATTTCCTGGGGAAGGATGGCGATGGCGGGAGCGTCGAGCAGGGCGCAGTCGTAGGCGCCGCCGCGGCAGTAGTTGCCGGTGCTGGGCCAGACGGCCTTCTGGGTCGTCGGATCGAACTCGCCGCTGACCAGCCGAGGAACCAAGCATCCGAAGGCCGCCCCGACCTTGTGGGCCCCGGTGGGAAAATACTTGCCGACGAGGCCGAAGATGCGGGCCTTCACCCCGGAGATCTGGGAAGGGATCTCGACGACGTTGACCCCGCCGAACAGGCCGGTCTTCACGTCGTTGTGCCAGGTGATGCGGAACAGGTTGAGCGGATTGACATCCCACAGACCCAGCGGCTGGATCTTCTTCTTGACCTTGTCGGGAATCAACGACGGGTTCTTCAGAAGACCCAGCGGCTGGATCTTCTTCTTGACCTTGTCGGGAATCAACGACGGGTTCTTCATCTGCGCGAAGGTCGGGATGAGGATGTGCTTGTCCCGACAACGCTTGACGGTCTTCTTGATGACGTCCTGGTTGAACTTCAGCGCGAAGCGCTTGGCGTATTTCGATGACACGGTTTGCTCCTGGCCTCCTCGGCGTTACGGGTAGACGTGGGTCCCGGCCTGGCCGCGCACGGCCCGGGCAAGGTTCTCCGGGTTGGTGATGATGGCGTGCTTGCCGCCGTCCTTCAGGTAGTTGATGATCGCCTTGCACTTGGGCAGCATCGAGCCGGGCTTGAAGTGCCCTTCCTGCACATACCTGGCCAGCTCAGCCGCGGTGCACTTTTCGAGCGCTTTCTGGTCAGGCTTGCCGAAGTTCAGGTAGGCCTTTTCGACGGCGGTCGAGATGACGAAGACGTCTGCCTTGAGGCGGCAGGCCAGCAGGGCCGAAGCGTAGTCCTTGTCGATGACCGCGGCGGTTCCTTTCAGGTTGCCGTTGTTGTCCCGGATGACGGGAATGCCGCCGCCGCCCACCGCCACCACCACGAACCCCTTCTCGGCCAGGGTCTTGATTGCTTCTTCCTCGATGATCTCGACGGGCAGGGGGGAGGCCACGACGCGGCGCCAGCCCCGGCCGGCGTCTTCCATCACGTCCCAGCCGTCCTTTTCCTTGCGCTCCATGGCTTCGGCCTGGGTGTAGAACTTGCCGATCGGCTTGGTGGGCTTCAGGAAGGAAGGGTCGTCCTTGTCGACCAGGACCTGGGTGACGACTGTGACCACGTTCTTCTTGATGCCTCGCTTCCTGAACTCGTTGCCCAGCGCCATCTGGAAGTTGTAGCCGATGGCCCCCTGGGTGTCGGCGCCGCAGGAATCGAGCGGCACGGTGTGGAGAACATGGCGGGCCAGCTCGCTCCGGAGCAGGATGAACCCGACCTGCGGGCCGTTCCCGTGGGTGATGATGACGTTGTAGCCTTCCTCGATCATGTCTGCAATGTGGACCATGGTGTGGCAGGCCGCGAGGTACTGGTCCTGGACGGACTGGTGCTTTTCGTCCTGGATGAGGGAGTTCCCGCCGACCGCGACGACGGCGAGCTTGGATGTCTTCGGGTGTGCCATGCGAATCGTTTCGCTCCTTTTCCTGTTGGAATGTTCTTTCTGCTGATCAGGCCCCGCCCGGGGAGCCTCGGGTCACTTCTTCAGAGCTAGGGGCAGGAGGGCATAGAACTCGGTGGCCTTCACCACCTCGTCGAGGGGAACCTGGTCGTTGACCGTGTGGGCGTAAACCTCGTTGCCGGGGCCGAACCCGATCGACGGGATGTTGGCCTTGCCCATCCAGTAGGTGCCGTTGGTCGAGAACACCCACTTGTCGACCACCGGTTCCTTGCCGCCGTGGGCGGCCTTGTACGCCTCGATGCCCGCCTGGACCAGGGGGTGCTTCGGGTCGAGCGCCCATGGCGGATAGTACTTCGACACCGGGAACTTGAAGCCCGTGTAGCTGGGGGTGTCGTAGAACAACTCCTCGACCTTGCCGTTCTTCATGCTGGGCAGGGAGTTCAGCTCGGCGATGGCGGTCTCCTCGTTCTCGCCGAAGGTGAGCCGGCGGTCGAGATAGATCGTGCATTCGTCGGGGACGGCGTTCAGGCTGGGGGTCTTGCACTCGATCTTGCTGACCACCACCGAGCCCTTGCCCAGGAAGGGATCGTTCTTGAACAGGTGCGACATCTCGCTGATCTCCTTGACGATGGGCATCATCTTGTAGACCGCGTTGTCGCCGCGTTCGGGGGCCGAGGCGTGGCAGGTGCGCCCCTTGGTGGTGACCTTCAGTTCGACCCGGCCGCGGTGGCCCCGGTAGATGCGCATGCAGGTCGGCTCGCCGATGATGACGTGGTCGGGCCGGATCTTCTCGGTCTCGACGAGGGAGTTGGGGGCGATGCCGTCGCACTCCTCCTCCATGTTTCCGAAGTAGTAGCAGGTGAATCCGTCGAGCAGGTTCAGGTCCTTCAGGATCTTCAGCGCGTAGACCATGCCCGGGGTCGAGCCCTTCTCGTCGCAGGCCCCGAGGCCGTACTTGATGCCGCCTTCGGTCTTGCCCTTGAAGGGATCCCATTTCCACTGGGTGCGGTCGGCAATCCCCACCGTGTCGATGTGGCTGTCGAACACGATCTTGACCGGGCCGTTCCCCATGCGGCCGACCGAGTTGCCCATCTTGTCGGTGAACACCTCGTCGAAGCCCAGATCTTTCATTTCCTGGTTGATCCGCTTGACCACGTCCCCGATCTGCGAATCGAAGCTCGGAATCGCGATGATCTCGTCGAGGAACTTGAGGATGGCTTTCTCGTGCTTCTTGACCTCGGCCTGGACCTTCTGGATGACGTCTTTGTTCATGGCTGTTCCTTTCCTGCGGATGATGTCTAGAAACGTTCCCAGAGCGCCTTGGCCAGCTCGCGGCCCTTGGCGCAGATCTCCTCCTCCTCGTGATCGAGCAGGAAGGTGTATTTGCCTTCTTCGTACAGGGCCCGGCCGGCACAGATGGTGGTGTCGACCGTGGCGTTGGACAGGCCGAACAGCAGGTGGCCGAGGGTGTTGCCGGCCGAAACCGGGGTGGGCGGGAAGTAGTTCCAGACCACCAGGTCGGCCCCGGCGCCCTCCTCGAGGGTGCCCAGGGTCTGTCGGAATATCGTCGAGGCCAGCGCCGGGTTGTTCTGCAGGAAGATCTTGGTGATCTCGCCGTAGGCCTTGCGCGGGTCGTGCGCCTGGTGCTTGTGCAGGATGTTGGCCACCGTCAGGTCGGCCAGCGGGGAGGCGGAGAAACCGTCGGTGCCCAGCGCCACCGGCACCTTCTCTTTCATCATCAGCTCGATGTTGGCACAGCCCACCGCGTTGCCCATGTTCGAGCGCGGGTTGTGGACGACGTTGGTGCGCGTCAGCGCCAGCGTCTGGATGTCGAGGGGATCGACGTGGACGCAGTGGGCGAAGATGCTGTCGGGCCCCGTCAGCTGGAACCGGTGCAGGCGGTCCACCACCGACCGGAAGCCCCGGCGGCGGGCGTCTTCGAGATCAGCCTTGTCCTCGCAGACGTGGATGTGGACGCCGCATTTCAGCCCCTTGGCCAGTTCGGCCGCCCGGGCGAGGGTGGAGTCTTCCAGGGTGAAGCTGGCGTGCAGGCCCATCATGGCCGTGATGGTGGGGTCGGCGTCAAGCTTCAGGCCGCGCAGGAAGTTGGCGTTCTCCTCGAGCCCGGCGTCACGGCGCGACGCCCCGTCGCGGTCGGAAACCTCGTAGCACAGACAGCCGCGGACCCCGACCTTTTGGAAGACTTTCCGCAGTTCAGCCAGCGAGCCGCCCAGTGCATGCGGGCTGGCATGGTGGTCGAAGAGCGTGGTCACCCCATTGCGGACCGCATCGAGCAGGGGGATCATCGCGGTGACGTACAGATCCTCCGTTTTCAGACTGCGGTCCAGGCGCCACCACAGCCGCTCCAGGATCTGCACGAAATTCTCGGGGGCCTCGTCCTTCAGGGTGATGCCTCGGGCGAACGTCGAATACAGGTGCATGTGGG
This sequence comes from uncultured bacterium, assembly GCA_964554555.1. GTDB lineage: Bacteria > Muiribacteriota > Ozemobacteria > Ozemobacterales > Ozemobacteraceae > Ozemobacter. Next base: position 5,018 of record CAZKPI010000157.1, on the reverse strand, counting down.
CATTGATCAGTCCCGGCGTGATGACCCGGCCATGGACGCTCCGCACCTTGGCCTTGGGGAACCGCTTGCGGATCTCCTCCGTCGTCCCGACCCCGTGGATCTTCTTCTCGTCGTAGGCGATGGCGCCGTCTTCGATCACCCGGTGATCGTGGCCAAACGTCAGTACGGTGGCATGTCCGATGATTTTCATCCCTCGTCTCCCTGGAAGTGGAATCTGTTCATCGTTCACCCCCTGAAGAGGGGAGTGACCGGTCCCGATGTTCGCGAAATCTACCACATCAAAAGGGGGAAAGGCAATTTCGGGGACACAGGACTTTTTTCCCGGGGGATGTTGTCAGGTGTCCCCGAAATGGCTCGGGTGCCCGCAGGGAACCGGTCGGAACGGGCCCGCGGGGGCTATCGTCCGAAGTAGAGTTCCCGACTGCGCTCGTTCTGGCGCCGGACGAGTTCGGCCAGCTGGTCGTCACTGAAGCGGGTGAACTTGCCGTGGTGGATCAACAGGTCGCCGTGGACGATCGACAGGTCGACCTTGTCGACGGCACAGAAGACCACAGCCGCCAGCGGGTCCGTGGAACTGCCGGCCTGCCGCAGGCTGTCGAGGCGCACCCCGATCAGGTCGGCCTCGAACCCGTCTTCCAGCTTGCCGATGTCGTCGCGGCCCAGCACCTCCGCCCCGCCGATGGTGGCAAGCTTCAGGGCTTCCATGGCGGTGAGGCATTTGGCCCCCTTCTGGACCCTCTGCAGGAGCAGGGCCTGCCGCGTTTCTAGCAACAGGTTGGAGCAGTCATTGCTGGCCGACCCGTCGACCCCCAGGCCGACCGGCACTCCCGCGGCGATCATCTCGACGATGGGGGCGATGCCGGATCCCAGCCGCATGTTGCTGGTCGGGCAGTGCGCCACGCCGCCTTTGGCGACGCCCATCCGCTTCACCTCCTCCAGGGAGAAATGGATGGAATGGGCGAAGAACGAGTTGCGGTCCATCCAGCCCATTTGCTCCATCATTTCGAACGGCCGACAGCCATAGACCTTCTTGCAATAATCCTCTTCGTCCTTGGTCTCGGCCAGGTGGGTATGGCACTTCAGCCCGTGCAGGTTGGCCCATTTTTTCGCCTCGACCATCAGCTCCTTGGTCACCGAGAACGGGGAACAGGGCGCCACGACGATCCGGACCATGCCTCCCCGCTCCGGCTGGTGCACGGCCTTGACCAGGTTGGCTGTCTCGGCCATGATCTCCGCCTCGGTTTGCACCACGGAATCAGGGGGGAGACCCCCGTCTTTCTTCGACCGGGACATGCTTCCCCGGCACAGATGGAAGCGGATTCCGGTCTCCCGGGCGGCGTCGACCTGGCGGTAGAACAGGTTGTTCTGCCCCGCCGGCACCAGGTAGGAATGGTCGAGCGCTGTCGTACAGCCGCTGGCCAGCAGTTCGAGCGCGGCGATCTTGGTCGACAGGTAGAAATCCTCGGCAGTGAACTTCGCCCACAGCGGATACAGGTTGATCAGCCATTCGAAGAGTTCCGCATTCTGCACGTTTGGCAGGTTGCGGGTCAGCGTCTGGTAGAAGTGGTGATGGGTGTTCACCAGGCCGGGCATGAGCAGAAGCCCTTCCCCGTCGATCGTCCGGCATCCGGCCGCCCGCGCCGCCAGGGTGTGGGTTTCCCCCACCGCGGCAATGCGGGTGTCCTGGATCAGGACCGAGACATTCTCCTGGACCGGCCTGTCGCCGCCCGGCCAGAGGTAGCGCGCGTTCTTGATGAAAAGACCCATGGTTGCCTCCCGGGGTGTAGGATGCGGCCCCCTCGTCAGGAGCCCCAAAACCGTGAGCTGGATATCTGCTCCGGATTATACCCCATGACCCGGGGTGAAGCCAGACGGCCCCGCGCGACGTCTGCCCGCCGCCCTGTGCCAACGGGCAGGCACGGAGTTCCGGCTCGCCTTTGGTTGGGCGCTGACAGACCGGACTTCCCGGAACGCCCGCGGACCCCGGGTTGCCCTCTGATTGACCCGCACCGGCGCCTGTGATAGACTTCGGCTCAACCTGTGCGAGAAGGAGTGGCGTGACCCCATGCTGAAGCTGGTTTCGTCGAATCGATGGATGTGGTGCCTGGTCCTGGCGTTGGTCGCGGTTCCGGTCCTGGTCGGGGCTTCCCAGAAAGAGATGCCCAGCAGCATGGTCCCCGTGGGCGGGGAAGGCGCCGACATGGAGTCCGAAGTCCAGTTGAAAGTGGGTGACCCGGCTCCCGAGTTCACCCTCCCCAACCTTGCCACCGACAAGATGGAAAGCCTCAAGGATTACCTGGGCAAGCCCATCATCATTTGTTTCATCCAGAGCGCCTGCTATTCCTGCCTCCAGGAGGCGAAAGCCCTCAAGACCCTGAAGGAGGAGAACCCCGGTCTCGAGGTCATCGCCATCGGTGTCGACCTGCTTGGCAAGCCGATGTTGGTGTCCTGGGCGGCCCACAACAATATCAACTATCCGGTTCTGCTCGACCCCATCTTCTCGGTTCCCGAAAAATACGGGTTCTACTTCACTCCGGCGTCGGTCATCATCGACCAGCAGGGCAAGATTGCCATGGTCCATTCCGGGTATCGGCCCCAGGACCTCAAACTGTTCGAGGACAAGGTCAAGGAACTGCTGGGGAAGAAATAGCTTCCCCCTGGCGGCCGGCTTGCCGGGAGCCTTCCGCCCATGGCCGTCAATGGAATCCCCGAGGATCTGTGGGCTCAGCTCGTCAAGGATGAGGATCGCAAGGTTCTGTATCTGCAAGGGATCGTCGATACGGCCGTCCTGAAAATCATGAATGCGCGCATCACCCGCCAGGAGGCTCTGAACCTGGTGTTGCGCGTGCGGGGTCTGGCGTGCGAGCTGTTTCCTGACTCGATGGCCACCTTCGACCTGATCTACATGAGCCGGTTCAAGCGCGTCATCGACGAGTTCGCCCTGCCCGACCCCGAATGAGCGCCCACATCCTGGACCAGGAGCAAAGCGAGAGACTGCTGGCAGTCTGGGAGCGGATCGCCACCGAGACCGAGGTGGCCCGGGTTATCGAGATCGTCACCGACACCGCCCGGGACCTCACCCAGGCTGAGCGGGCGGTCATGGCCCTGATCGAGGGGCAGAAACTCGTTTTTGTCTCGGGGACCGGCGCGGGGGATCCCGAAAAAGGCGCCCGCGTCCGGGTCGATCTGGGCATGGGGATTCCCGGCAAGGTCGCCCAGGATGGGGTGGCTCGCCGCGTCAGGGACGGAAAGTATTCCAGCCCGGTTTCCTCTGTCAACCCCTTCGGCCGTTCCGAAATGCACATGAAATCGATGGTGTGCGTGGCCATGCTGTTCCAGGGCCAGCCGATCGGGGTGATCCAGGTGCTCAACAAACCGGGCGGGGCCAACTTCACGGCGGCCGACGAGTACGCCCTGCAACTGCTGGCCAATCAGGGGGCCGTCGGGATCGAGCGCCTGCGCCTGCACGAGAACGCCGTGAAGGAAAGCCAGCGCATCCATGGCATTTTCGAGGCGCTGACCGACGGCATCATGGTGGTCGATCCCCAGGGCAACCCGCTGTTGTACAACAAGGCCGTCGAGGACATGTTCTTTCCGGGGGGTACGCAGAATTTCGCCCTGACCACGTACCTGTCGTCGGTCATCCAGGGCGAAGCCTCCACCGGAAGTTCCGAGGTCGTGCTGTTCAAGCCCCACAACCTGATCCTTTCCAACCGGTATGTCATGCTCCACGACCGGCACGGGAAGCCCTCAGAAGTGGTCATTTCCATCCGCAACATCTCTGACCAGCGGGCCATCGACCGTCGGTTTTCCCAGTTCTATGCCATCATGCTCCACAAGTCTGACGCCATCGTCAGCCGGGCCCTGCGCACCCGCGACTCCCGCCAGCGGCGGCGCCTGCTTCGCCGGCAGAAACGCTTCCTGGGCAACCTGCTGTTCCTGACCGAGCTGAAGAGCGGCCCTTTGCGCATCGAGAAGGAAAACTGCGATATCCTTGGGCTGTATGAGGCGGCCCGCCGGAAGCTGGCCGCGCCTCTCGGCCGCCGGAAGATCCGCCTGGCCGACGATTCCCTCATCAGCCACGGACCCCTGGCGGGCCGGTTCGACCGCCACAGGATCCTGCAGGTCTTCTTCCTCCTTCTGCAAAGGGGAAGGCTGGCCATGAAGGAGGGGGGCGAGATCCGGTTGTCCCTGGAAACGACGGGCGGCAAGGCCCTCTTTGCGATTGCCTTCACCGGCGCCGGTGTCGGGGAAGCCATCAATCCAGGCTCTCTCGATTGGAACCGACAGGTCGACCGGATCATCACCGGGGAGTCATCCACCCTGGATCTCGACCTGTCCTTCATCGGCCACATCGTCAGCGCCCACAAGGGGACGATCGGCATCCAGGTCGATGGCCCCGATTGTTCCCGGGTGGTCCTGGCCTTACCCCTGGAGTTGTAGAGCATGGCCAACGTCACCTTCTGCAACGCCACCCGCCGGTACGCGTTCGACCAGGTGCTCACCATCCCTTCCAACATCCGGGAGATCGGGAAGGTGCGGGATTTCCTGGCCGACCAGCTGGAAAAGCTTGAGTATTCCCCAAAAGTGAAAATGAACATCTGTCTCTGTCTCGAGGAAGCTTTGAGCAACGCTGTGGAGCACGGCAGTCTCCGGGGCCAGCCGGCGGTCGAAGTGGGCCTGACGATCAACCGGAAGGTCTGCATCATCCAGGTGGTGGATTTCGGCGGCTTCACCTTCAACCCGGAATACTTCGAGAAACTCTCGGAGGTGAAGAACTGGGGGCACGGCGGCCGGGGGATCTTTCTGATCAAAAACCTGATGGACGAGGTCTATTACTTTTTCCACCCCAACGAGCGGACGGCGGTGGTGATGATCAAAAACAAGGGGTAGAGGGGGCTCGGCCGGGCCGACCAAGGCCCCGGCGGGGCAGAAGATTTTTTTCAAAACCCCCTTGACTTTACCCTTCGCGGGTGATATGCTAACCAAACCCTCCGCGCGAGGGTACGGCCCAGGAA
>CAZKPI010000156.1:0-9302 GCA_964554555.1 uncultured bacterium | reverse complement strand
AGGGGTGGAAGCCGATGAGGCGGGCGCCTCGCGCCGCTTGCTCTTGGACACGGATCACCTCCGGGTGGGGTGTGGTCATGGTACCATCCATCCCCCTCCAGGCGCAAATCCCGCGGCTCAACTCCAGGAGAATTCCCCCAGCGGTCCAAGGCGTTCCCGATGAACAGTGATTTCGGCAAACCGCGGTCCCACCGACAAATCAGATCGATTCTGCCCGGAAACCTCTTTCAGATCTCAAGATGGAAATGCCTGGCCGCCGAGGGATGCGGCGGCATCCTCGATGATATACCGTGTTGTGAACCGACCGAACCATGGATGGTGAATCCTTCCTCGTGGAGGAACCCTGGGTCAGCGTTGGCGGCGTCAGCCGGTAACATCCGAAGGGCCTGAAACGTATTTTCAGGTGGAAATTCCATTTCAGGAGAATCCATATGAAGAGGCGGTTTTTGGTCTCATGCGCTTTGGCCTTGGGACTGGGGATCACCCTGAGCGGGTGTACCTCTGATCAGATGAAGGCCAATGCCGGAAATGCGGCGGGAGTACTGGGCGGGTTGCTCACCAAATCGCCGGGAGGGGCGGTTTCGAGCGGGGTCAACCTCATCAACGACAATCTGCTGGGCGGCAACCGCTATGTCAAAACCATCGGCAAGATCGTTGGCACCGGAGTCGATGCGGGAACCGGCAACTGGGCTGGGGCGGCCACCAGCGGCGGCAGTCTGCTCTACAACGGGATCAAGAGCGCCGGCAACCGGAAGAACCAGACGGAACCTGCCCCGCGCCAGGCAGACCCGGCCCCCCGAACCGAACCTGACCGGGATATTCTCCCTGCTGACCAGGAATAGGACTGGCGGCGGCGAGCCAGGCGACGGCCTCGGACGGATCGACGTGGAAGGTCCTCTGGTGCGTATAGGAGACCCGGCCAGGCCCGCCGCCGGGAATGCGGCGCACATGGGCCACGTCGGTCACATCGACCGCCGCCTTCCCCGCCTGGCGGGCGAAGCTGAAATACGCCGCCAGGACCGCGCCGCGCCGGCGGTCCTCGTCGGTGGGCGGCCCCTCGGCCCGCCTGACGATGACGTGACTGCCGGGAACGTCGTTGGCATGGCACCAGGCATCCGTTTTTTTGGCGAGGGAGAAGGTCAGCAGATCGTTCTGCCGGCCGTTGCGGCCGACGTAGAAGCGGCACCCGTCCAGCTCGAGCACGGGCTTCAGCCGGCGCGCCGCCTCCTTCCCCTCGCGGGCGGTCCTGGCCGGGGCGGCGGCCCGGCGCGACCGGCGGGGCAGGGCCATCACGTCGGCGGGGGAGACCGCGTTCTCGCACAGCCAGACCTGCTCGCGCAACCAGGCGATCTCGCCGTCCACCTCGGCCAGACGGCGGGTCACCTCCTCGACCCCGCGGAGAGCCTTCTTGTACATTTTGAAGTATTTCTGCGCATTGGCCGCCGCCGGGCGGGCGGGGTCGAGGGGAATCTCGACCGGGGCCCCGGTCGCCCAGTCGGTCAGCGTCACCCGGGAGGAACCCGGCGGCACCTCGCGGAGGCGGGACAGCAGAAGATCGCCGCACGCCTTGTAGCGGTCGGCGCCGCGGAACCGGTCGAGGTCGGCCAGCAGGGTTTCCCGCAGGCGGGTGCGGGCCGCCAGCTCGGCGGCGAACCGGTTCCGGGCCTGGTCGCGGGCGTTGGCCAGGCGGGCCGCCTTCACCCCGTGCTCATCGACCCAGAGCATGGCCTCGTTCACCGTGGCAAACTCCAGGCTGTCGGCCCGGCCGGCCAGGTGACGAAGTTCGACGGGCACCACCGCCCGGACCTTGTTTCCCTCGCAATAGACCCGGACCGGACCCACCGGCGGGGAGCCAGGGGCGGCGGGCGCCGGCGGGATGGCCTCGGCCTCGGCCAGGAGCGCGGCGAAGACCCCCCGGCGGTCAGCGGGCGCCAGTCCCTCACAGCGGAAGGCCAGTTCCCGGACCATCAGGGGTGAGAAGCCGGCCAGCCGCCCCTTCCAGGAATCAGGCGGGCCGGCGAGCACCGCGGCCACTTCCCCGGGGCTGGCCGCCGGGGCCGGCCCGTCGACCGTTGGAGGGCGGTAGGGGGATTTCGGGGTGTTGTTGCCGGTGGAGCGGCGCTGGTCAAGCACCACCAGGCCGGCATCGCAGACCAGCAGGTTGGCCACCCGGCCGGTCAGTTCGACGATCAGGTGGTGCACCTGCCGCGTGGCGAAGAAGCGGTCGCGGCAGGTCAGGGTCAGCTGGACAACCCGGTCGGCCGGAAAGCCGGGGGAGGAATACAGGGACAGGCCGGTCAGCCAGGAATCGCGGGCCAGCCGCTCGAGGGTGCGTCCCATCGGGGTCCGCACGGGCGACTCATCCCAGGCCCGGGTCAGCCAGAGTCCCTGATGGTCGGGGCTCAGGTGCAATTCCAGGCAGAACCACCCCTCCGGGGCCTTGAGCACCAGCCCGAACCCCTCGGGGGCTAGGTCAATCGCCTGCACCACCGCCGGCGGCGCGGCGAAGCCGCCCTTGATCTCGGCCACCTGCCTCCGCAGGGTGAAGAAATCCATGCGACTCTCCCGGGGTTACCCCCTCCAGAACTGTCCCCATGATACCCCATCCCCCTTCACTCAGAATGGGTCGTCCCCGGTCTCCTCTTCCCCCGCTTCCCCATTCCCCTTGCCTTCAGGTCGTCTTCCAACAAAGGGCGGGAGACTTTTTTCTCCTTGACAATGCCGTCACCCCTCGACACATTTCCCGTCCCGAAGCACCCATCGTCAAAGACATGGAGGTCTGGAGGAAGCATGAAACGCAAGATCCTGCTGGTTCTCGGAGTGTTCGTCATCCTGGTGGGCGGCTGGTGGCTGACCACCCCGGCCACCGCCATCACCGACGGGCCGATGCGGCAGTTCCTGGAAAACGCCCATTTCAGCGAGTTCCTCATCAAGTCGTCCCTGCACCCGAAAACGTCCCACGACGTCTACGTGAAGGACAAACGCCAGTTCATCCACGGGTTGCCCCGCACCAACCTTCCCTTCATCTACGAACCCGACGTGCTGACCTGGGAACTGGCCATGGCCCAGCATCGCAAGCAGGTCTTCGACGTCCCCCCCACCATGGACGCCCCCCTGCCTGACTTCCTCGCCCCCGCCCCCATGGCCCCCGGCGGCATCCTGCCGGCCGCCCCCGGCCAGGTCCAGCTGACGCCGCTGGGTGACCAGTCCTACTATTCGCGCCCCCTGCCCCCCAACGCCGACCAGACCATGGACCGGCTGATGCAGAGGGCCCGCCTGCAGGGATTGACGGCCCAGAGCCCCCTGCAGGCCGAGGCCATCAAGCAGCAGCTCCAGTCCCACATGAACTCGCTCAACACCCCGGCCCCCGCCGCTCCCGCCGCTCCCGCCTACGGCATGCCCCCGATGGCCCCGGTCCGGCCCGCCAACATGCCCCGCGGCAAGGGGGGAGACTCCTTCGACCGCACCTACTGAGCCTTTCCGGCCCCCGTTCGGTTCTTTCCCCCCCGTCTGCCGCGGGGGGGCCGTTTCTTTCCGCCCAGCCGGTCATCCTGGCCCGGGACGGGATTTCCCGGTATACTCCCCCCGCGGCCGTGCCGGGCCGACACCAACCAACCTCCGAGGACAGGCCATGACACCAACCGACGAATTCCTGCATTCCCTGACCGCCGCCGAGCGCAGGGCCATCCGGGGGCTGACCAGCCCGCCGGCCATCCAGGCCTTCATCGATGGGTTCACCTACAGCAGTGACCATTTCTACCGCTGTCCCCTGCGCTCACTGCGCGACGGGCTGGCCCACTGTTTCGACGGGGCCCTGTTCGCCGCCGCCGCCCTCCGGCTGATCGGGTTCCCGCCCCTTCTGCTGGAGATGCTTCCCAATGACCGTGACGACGACCACATCCTGGCCGTCTTCAAAATGGACGGCCATTGGGGGGCCATCGCCAAATCGAACTTCGTGGGACTGCGCTATCGCGAGCCGATCCACCGCACCCTGCGCGAACTGGTCATCTCCTACTTCGAGGCCTACTACAACGTGGCCCGCGAAAAAACCCTGCGGGGATACACCCTCCCCATCTGCCTCGCCGCCCTCGACCGCCATGCCTGGATGACCCGCGACGACGGTCTCGACGAGGTGGCCAGCGCCCTCGACCGGGCCCGGAAGTTCCCCCTCATTACCGCAAAGATGGCGAAACGGCTCTCCCCCGTCGACCCGCGCACCTACGAATCGGGCCTGCAGGGCTCGGTCGCCGCCGGTCTCTTTCAGCCGGAGGAACGGCCTTGACCGGCGGGAATCACCGGGGGGTGCGGATGAAGTGGGGCATCTCGACGGGGATCTCGAGCGACAGTTCGACCAGGCCGGCGAACGTCCCGCCGGTGAACCACGGAGCCTGGTAGATCAGCTTCTTCTTCCCCGCCTTCTCGATGGTGTAGGCGTTCGTTCCCTGCGTGGACAACAGGTGCTGGAGCTTCGTGCGGGCGGGTTCGGGATGGCAGTCGAGCAGGCTTCGGCCGATCAGCTCCCCTCCCCCGCTGTTCATGAAGGTCTCGCGGGCCCGGTCGTTCATCTCCAGGATGATGCCCTGCGGATCGCACACGGTGACCGCCCCGGGGAACGACCGGTACCACTCCTTGGCCTGCGTCATGTTCTCCTCCTGTCAGACGACGGCCGCCCTGCGGCGCCGGTCCGGGCGGTTCGCGCCGCCGTCCCGGTGACAGCCAGGGGGGCCTTCGGATATCCGGCCAGCCGGAACCGGCCGTGCCGCGCGTTGGGCTCCCGTCCAGCGCCCGACCGCCATCCCCGCGGACATCGGCCAACCTCCGCGGACATCGGCCAACCTCCAGGGACATCGGCCGGCGCCAGCGGGCATCCGGGTCCGGGCGGTGTCCTCCGGCCGGGGCGCCAGCGAACCGCCCGCCGGATGGCGAATGCCGCGATGATTCCCTTGCATGGCCCAGGAATCCCTGACGGCTTCCGGCATTTCCGGGGATCCGGCGCCAGCCCGGCCGCCACGGATGCCGCCCCCGGGATCCCGGGCAGGAGGCTGGAGGGAACCGGAAGGCCGGGCGGAAGGGTTTTCCACCCGGCCTTCCAAGAGACGGACGCCTACTTGCGCTTGATGTTGTAGAAGCTCTTGAGGCCCAGGAACTGGGCGTCTTCCCCGAGTTCCTCCTCGATGCGGAGGAGGCGGTTGTACTTGCAGATGCGGTCGGTGCGGGAGGCGGAACCGGTCTTGATCTGGCCGGCGTTGACGGCCACAGCGAGGTCGGCCAGGGTGGTGTCCTCGGTCTCACCCGAGCGGTGCGACACGACGCAGGTGTAATTGTGCCGCTTGGCCATCTCGATGGTGTCGAGGGTCTCGGTCAGGGTGCCGATCTGGTTGAGCTTGATCAGGATGGAGTTGCAGATACCCTCCTCGATTCCCTTCCGCAGGCGCTCGGGATTGGTGACGAACAGATCGTCGCCCATCACCTGGAATTTGCCGGCGGCCTTGTCGGTGAGGTATTTCCACCCCTTCCAGTCGTCTTCGGCCATGCCGTCCTCGAGCGAGATGATGGGATACTTGCTGACCCAGTCGAGCCAGTAGTCGGCCATTTCCTCCGGGGACCGCTTCGACTTGTCGGACTTCTTGAACACATATTTGCCGTCGCTGAAGAACCCGCTGGCCGCGGGGTCGAGGGCGATGTAGATATCCTTGCCGGCCTTGTAGCCAGCCTTCTCGATGGCGGTCAGGATCGACTCGATGGCTTCCTCGTTGGACTTGAGGTTGGGGGCGAAGCCGCCCTCGTCGCCGACGGCCGTGTTGAGGCCCTTGCCCTTGAGGACGCCCTTGAGGGCGTGGAAGGTCTCGACGCCCATGCGCAGGGCTTCCTTGAAGGAAGGCGCGCCGGCAGGCATGACCATGAACTCCTGGAAGTCGACGTTGTTGTCGGCGTGGGCCCCGCCGTTGAGGATGTTCATCATCGGCACCGGCAGGGTGCTGGCGTTGGTGCCGCCGATGTAGCGGTAGAGGGGAAGGCCGACCAGGTCGGCGGCCGCCTTGGCGACGGCAAGAGAGACGCCGAGGGTGGCGTTGGCGCCGAGCTTGCCCTTGTTGGGAGTCCCGTCGAGGGCGATCAGGGCGTGATCGACGGCGCGCTGGTCGAGGGCATCCATGCCTTCGATCTCTTTCGAGATCTTCTCGTTGACGTTCTCGACGGCTTTCAGGACGCCCTTGCCGAGGTAGCGCTTCTTGTCGCCGTCGCGCAGTTCGACGGCTTCGTGTTCGCCCGTGGAAGCGCCGGACGGCACCGCGGCCACGCCGACCGCGCCGCTCTCGAGAATCACCTCCACTTCGAGGGTGGGATTGCCGCGACTGTCGAGGATCTCCCGCGCCTGGATAGCATCGATATAGGACATTGCAACGCCTCCTTGTTTCGCTTCGGCCCGTCAGCCCGGGCCCTGATGGCGGCGCCAGTCTATCACATTCCGGCCCTGGGCAAAAGACGACGGGCTCCGGGCCGCTGGATGCGGCCGGAGCCCGTCGGAAAAGACGGAACTTCGGTTACTGGCCGCCAGGCACCGGGCCGGGCAGGGGACTGCCGCCGGGAGCCGGGGTGTCAGCGCCGGGGATGGGCAGGCCGCCGGGGAGGCCCGGCACGGGCAGGCTCATCGGGGCGCCCTGGCGGGGTGAGGTCAGCTCAATGCCGCCGGCGGGTTTTTCCCACATGGGCAGGTAGATGGAGATGATGAGGGAGGTGATCATGAACACCACGGCCATGGCGGTGGTCAGCTTGGCGATGAAGCCGCCGCCGCCCCGCTCACCGAACACGGTGCCGGAGGCCCCGCCGCCGAACGCGCCGGCCAGGCCTTCGCCCTTGTCGGCCTGCAGGAGGACCACCACGATCAACCCGATGCACACCAGGAAGTGGACCAGCTTCACCAGAATGGCAATCACCCTCGAACTCCTTGCGTGGACTCGTACCTTCGGGAGAACAGGGAAGGAGTGTAGCAACCCGGAGGGGAAAAGTCAATCGTTCGTTTGCGCCCGCGACCCTCGTAGGCTCCGTACATCCCGTCTCCTGCGCCCTGGCCGGGGAAGGCCATGGGATCCCCCCCCGGCGGCGGGACTGCTGAGGATCACCCCCGGCACCGACGGCCTGCCGTCTTGGGGCCATCGGTGGCCGCCGGAGTGCCTGACCGAGGCCCTGACCAGCCTTCCCCTGCCCCGGGGCCCGTCCGGAGTGACCGGGCACCATCGTGCCCGCCGGGGACGACGTGATTCGTTCTGACAGACCGCCGGCCTTTCCTGGATGGTCTTTGACGGGACCCGCAGGGAAGCTCTCGTGGGAACTTTCTTCGGGCTCGGGGGTTTGAAATTTTCCCCGAATGGTGGTACAAAGATGGGCGACGCGCCTTCCCAACCTGAGGAAGACCGGTCAATCAACGTCACAAGGAGTACACACCATGGGTAAGGGCGACCAGAGGACCCGCAAGGGCAAGATCTTCCGCCACAGCTTCGGCAAGGACCGGCCCCGCAAGGTCAGGACCCCCGCCGCCCCCGCCAAGAAGGCCAAGAAGGCCTGAACCGCACGCGCCAGCCCCTGCCGGAGGGCCGCCCCGCGGGAAACCGTGCCGGCCCCCCGGCGGGCGGGTGGCTCCGTCCCCAGCGAGAGGACCCGCAGGCATGACCCCCATCATCCCGTTCGACCGGCGGCGGGGCGGTTCGGCGCCCCCGCCCGGCGGAGGAACCCCCCGCCTGGACAAGCTGTTCGTGTTCCGCCTGGGCACCCAGGACCTCGCCGCCGAGGCCGTCAAAATCTTCGAGGTGATGATGGTCCCCAAGCTGACCACGCCGGCCGGCGGGCCGCCGTTCCTGGTCGGGGTGGCCAACGTCCGCGGCAACATCGTGCCGATCGTCGATGCCCACGAGAAGGTGGGCGAGAAGCGAACCGCCCCCGAGGCCGCCGCCCGCCTGGTGGTGATCAAGCTGGCCGGTGACTACGTCGGGTTCCTCGTCGATGCCGTCGATCTGCACCTGACGGAGGGCATCATCGAGGGACGCCCCACCCGGGCCAGGAGCCGCGGCAAGGTCAAGCTCACGGTGGTCAGTCCGGGCCCTTCCCCGCGGAAGGCGCGGGTGGGGGAAAAGACCTTCCCCGTTTTCGAACCCGACCAACTGCTGACGGTCGACGAGCAGAAGGAACTGGAGCGCGTGCGGGCGTCGTTCTGAGGCACCGCCCCGCCGCCGCGCCCGCCGGCGCCCCCGGCCCCGCCCTGAGGTGTGATCCCCGCCGGGGATGGCACGACAGGCGTTTCCCCTGACCCCCAAGGGAGGGACCACAGCCATGAGCGAATTCGAGTGCCTGCACGACAAGGCGGTGATCGAGGAATTTTTGCGCCGCGACACCGACCTTCACCTCTACGAACTCGGCGATCTCGACGACTTTTTCTGGCCGCAGACCCAGTGGTACGGCCGCCGGGGGAATGACGGCCGGCTGGCGGCGCTGGCCCTGCTCTACGTCTATTCGGGGAACACCCAGCCAACCCTCCTGGCGTTCGGGAAGGACCCGGCCACCCCCGAGCTGGTGCACAGCCTGGTCGGCGTCCTGCCCCCCTGGTTCTACGCGCATCTCAGCCCCGGGGTGGCCGAGGTTCTGAAGGGAAAGTACCAGATCGATTCCCACGGCAGTCACCAGAAGATGAGCCTGAAGAAGGCGGCCGTGGCCCGCGCGTGGCCGGACAGCGGCGCGGTGCGCCTGGGGCCCGAGAATCTGGCCGAGGTTTTACAGCTCTACGCCGAGAGCTATCCCGGCAACTGGTTCGACCCGCGCATGCTGGAGACCCGCGAGTATTTCGGCATCCGCGAAGGCTCGCGCCTGGTCAGCATCGCCGGGGTTCACGTCTTCTCGCCGGCCATGCGGGTGGCGGCGCTGGGCAACATCACCACCCTCCCCACCCACCGCAAGAAGGGCCTGGCCACCCGCGCCACCCGCGACCTGTGCCGCTCCCTCCTCGCGAAGGTCGATCACATCGGCCTGAACGTCGCCGCCGACAACCGCGCCGCGATTTCCTGCTACCGCAAACTGGGTTTCGAGGTGGTGGCCCCCTACCAGGAACTCGGGGCCCACCTGATGCCGTAGCCGCCGCCTCCCCCCGGACCCCTGGCCGGCACCCCTGCTCCGCTTCCCCCGTCTGGTCCGGGCCGGGCGCGGCGGCCCCGGGCCATGCCCCCGCCGGACTGACCGGCCCCGGCGGCTCCCGGGGCCGGCCGGCCCGCGATGGTCACCGGCCCCCAAGCCTCCGGTTCAGGAGACCAGTTTCT
>CAZKPI010000155.1:0-9315 GCA_964554555.1 uncultured bacterium | reverse complement strand
GCCGGGGGAAAGGTCCGGTGCCTGCTCTGTCCCAAGTTCTGTATCCTGCGCCCCTACGAACGGGGCAACTGCCGGGTCCGGGTCGGCCTCGAAAACCGCCTCGCCACGCTGGTATACGGCCGTCCCTGCTCGGTGGCCGTCGATCCCATCGAGAAGAAACCGGTATTCCACTACCTGCCCGGGTCGACCGCCTTTTCCCTCGCCACCGCCGGCTGTCTGCTTTCCTGCCGATATTGTCAGAACTGGCAGATCTCCCAGGCCGACCCGGAGACCCTCGACACCCACGACCTGCCACCCGCCCAAGTCGTCGCCGCGGCGGCCCGCGAAGGGTGCCGGTCTATCGCCTACACCTACACCGAACCCACGATCTTCTACGAATACATGTACGACACCGCCCGCCTGGCCCGCGCCAGCGGCATCGGCAACGTCGTGGTGTCCTGCGGCTACATCAATCCCGAGCCGCTGGCCCAGCTGGCCACGGTCCTCGACGTCATGAAGGTCGATCTGAAGGGCTTCACCGAACGCTTCTATCGCACCGTCTGCGGCGGCACCCTCGCCCCCGTCCTCGCCACGCTGGAAAACCTGGCCCGCACCAAGGTCCTGATCGACGTGGTGACCCTGGTGGTGCCAACCCTCAACGACGACGAGCCGACCATGCTGGCCATGTTCCGATGGCTCCACGAACGGCTCGGCCCCGATATCAGCCTGTTCCTCTCCCGCTTCCACCCGACCTTCCGTCTGCGCAACCTGCCCCCGACCCCGCCCGAGACCCTCGAACGGCTCCGGGATCTGGCCATGGCGACCGGACTGCGCTATGTCTACCTCGGCAACGTCCCCGGCCACGCCGGGGAAAGCACCTTCTGCCCCGCCTGCCACAAGGTCGTGGTGGGCCGGGTCGGCTACCAGCTCACCGAACGGAACCTCCGCGGCGGTTCCTGCGCCTTCTGCGGCACACGGATCCCCGGGGTTTGGGAATAGCCCGGGATCAGGCCGCCGGCGCCGGCCGTCCCCCATCCCCGCGGCCGAAAGGACCCGCCCCCTCTCCACCGAAGCGTGCCGCCGAATAGCACACGCCCCGATGCGGGACCGGGGCCGGGGGAAAAACGGGAACTCGGGGCGGCCTGGCCCCGGTCACGGCGGGCGCCGTCATGACCAGGCCACGGCAACCGGTCACCGAAGACCGGCGGCGACCAGGGTCAGGCCGGAAACCCGCTCACTTCTTGGGCGGCGGAGGAAGCTTCTCGGTCTTCTGATGGACGAACGCCCCGTTCTGCAGAACGAAGGTCCACAGCCCGGGAACCGGGGGTTCCCGGCCCTTCTCATCGAAGATCAGGCCAATCACCTGGGCTGACCCGTCCTCGCGCACCACCAGGTCGCCGCCCGTTTCCTGCAGGGCATCGGAGACCAGGCAGTCCCGTTCCAGGTTTTCCTTTGGGAACCGGCAGGGGATGGGGGCGAAGGTCTTGCTCAGGGCATCAAACCGGAAAGCGAACAGGCCGCTGGAGTGGGGCCCGATGACGGCGGCCGCCAGGATCTCGGGAAATCCGTCCCGGTCGATGTCGACCAGGGCCAGGGTCGAGGTCCGGTCGCCCACCAGGAATTTTTTTTCCTCGAACCCCAGTTCGTCGAGGCTCCACACCGTGGCGCCCGTCGGATCGCGCACCTCGAGGGAGACCCCGGTCGCGGTCTTCAGCTTGCGCACTTCGCAGGGCGACTGGGGATCACGGGTCACCGGGCCGGTCTCCTTGGCCAGGACGAGCATCTCGGCCGGCGCGGCGGCGGCGGCGAGGCAGAGGATCAGGGCGAGGGCGAGGCGCTTCATGACGGGTCTCCGCGATGACTCATTTGTCATATTGGTACAAGTTGTACTGTTTCATGATGCTGATCAGGGTCGAGGCGTAGGTCGGGCTGGTCGCGTAGCCCGCCTTCTGCAGTTCGCGGGCAAACTGGTCGGGGTTGTTCCGGTTGGCCATGCAGTTGCGGTAGCGCGAGGCCGTGGTCAACAGCCGGGCATGGTCGTCGATCGACTCCCGCCAGGTGTGGTATTTGCGGAAGGTGCCGTTGACCGTGACGTACCGGCCGTTGATGTATTCCTGGGTCTTCACGGTGATCGAGCCGGCAGGGCCGGTTCCCTTGATGCCAAACAGGTTCTTGGCATCGCCGATGGTGGCTTTGCCCCACCCGGTCTCGAGGGCGGCCTGGGCAAGGGTCACCGAGGCAGGCACCCCGGTCACCTTCATCGATTCCCGCGCCACGGGGCCCAGCAGGCGGCAGAACTCGGAGGGGGCCAGCTTGCCGCCCTTCCAGGCGTTCAGGGCCGCGGTCTCGCCCGACGACGAAGGCGGGGTCGTGGTGGACGGGGGAGTGCTGGTGGAGGGCGGGGTCGTGGAACGGACCCCGGGGATCGTCAGCTTCCAGCCGGCATAGATCAGGTTGGGGTTCTTCGCCAGAGAGGGATACCGGCTCTTGTTGGCCTCGACGAGCTCGGGCCACCGGTTGCCGCTCCCCAGGAAACGCTGGGCGATCGCCCACAGGCTGTCACCCTGACGCACCGTATACGTGGTCGAGGCAGAACCCGTGACCTTGTCCTTGACCTTCCCGGCGGTCTCCTTGACCTTGTCCTTGACCTTGCCGGCGGCTTCCTTCGCTTTGTCCGCGGTTTCCTTGGCCTTGCCCGTGACCTTCCCGGCTGTGTCCTTCAGGGCTTTGCCGATCTCCTCGAGCAACTTGTTGATCTCGTCGAGCAGGGCGTTGATCTCGGCGCGGATGGCCGCGGCGTCGCCTGTGTCATGGCCGGCCGAACTGACCGACTGCCGCACCACCGGACCCTGGGCGGCGTCCCCCGACCCGATCCCGAGGATCTCCTCCATGCTCTGGGAATGCCCGGCCAGGGGCAGCCACAACCCCACCGCCAGGGAAATCAGGATCAGGCTCCGCAGGTGGACCCGCCGCATACCACGCCTCCGCTCAAATAGGTTGGACTGCTCTCCATATTACCACCGCCCCCGCCGAAGGTTTCACAAAAAGTGCCCCCGCCACTGCCTCCGGGAATCGCCAGCCCGGCGGGTCGGCCCGGCCGGTCAAACCCCGACTGCCTGACGGGGCGCCCCCCGCCGCCGGCTCAGGCCAGCTGTTCGGGAACCTTGACCTCCTCACCGATCTCGCGGATTTCGGCGGCCGACCGGCAGAGGATTCCATACTTGCGGCCGAGCTGTGCCATCGCCCGCACGGCGGCATCGAGATCCTCGGCGGTGTGCCTGGCGGATACCGCGAACCGGAGAAGGGCTTCCCCGGCAGGGACCGACGGATAGGTGACCGCCCCCACCCGGATCCCCCGGGTGAACAGTTCCGCGGTGAAGGCCCGAACCAGCCGGTCCGCCCCGAGGAATACGGTCAGGAAGGGGCTGACCGGGTCGGAGACCAGGAGCCCCGCCTCCCCCAGGGCCGGGCCCAGCGCCCGGATGTTCTTCCACAGCCGCTCCCGATGTTCGGGCTGTTCCATCATCACGCGATAGGCCTCGGTCACCCCCGCGCAGACGTGGGCCGGCATGGCCGTCGTGTAGATGCCGGGGTTCGCGAAGAAACGCAGGTAGGCGATCAGCGCGCGCGACCCGGTGACGTAGCCGCCCATCATGCCAGCCGCCTGACCAAACGACCCGACCAGCACGTCGACCGCGCCGGCCAGCCCGAACTGCTCCTCGAGCCCGCGCCCCGTCGGCCCCAGCACCCCCGTCCCCGCCCCCTCGGCGATCAGCAGGCGTGCCGCGTGGGCTTTGGCGATCCGCACCAGGTCCGGCAGGGGCGCCACCCGCCCGGTCAGCGGGAAGACCCCGTCCGAGGCCACCAGGCGCCCCTGCAGATCGCGATCGTTGGCCGCCTCCCTCAGAATGCTTTCGAGAGCGGCCATGTCGAGATGGGGATACAACCTGGCCGACCGCGCATCCGCCACACGACAGCCGTCCTGGATGGCAGCCAGGCTGTAACTGTCCCGCACCACCAGGTCGTCGGACCGCACCAGTCCCCGGATCACGCCCATGCAGGCGGCATACCCGCTCGGGAAGACCATCGCGTCCTCACGTCCATGGAACCGGCAGAGAACCTCTTCGAGGTCGCGCAGGTGGCTGGTACTGCCGCTGCCCTGCGGCCAGACCGGCGACCCGGCCCCCGCCTGATCGAGCACCGACCGCACCCGCTCGATCACCCGGGGATGCAGGTGCAGTCCGAGCGGACTGCCGCCGTCGAAGTTGATCATCTCCTGCTCGCGGCGGGTGAGGGGGTTGGCCACCGCCACCCGCCGGTCGATGCGGCTGGTGGTGGTCGTCCGGAACAAGACCTGGAACAGGTGCTGGTTCTGCATGGCATCGATCACCCGGGAGAACTCCCGGCATTTCTGCAGAAGGTCCGGGCTGTCGCACCGGTAGAACTCGACCAGCGGCGAGCGTGTGTCGAGATCGAAGTCGACGTTCTGGTAGCCGGCCGGCAGGGTGTCGAGGCCGTCGCGCCGATAGGAAGGCTGGACAAGCAGGTCCCGCAAAGCCTCCAGGAGTCCGGGCTGGGCCTCCGCGAATCGGATCGCCCCGACCAGCAGACGACCCGGCCCCAGCGCTTCGACCCAGGCAACCGTGCCCCCGAGGGGGTTGGCGGGGGGTGCCTCCCCACCGGCCAGCACCACCTCCCCGACCGCTTGCTTCGGCTGGAGCTGGCCCGACAGCACGAGAAACTGGCATCCGCTCTGCGACAGATCAACCAGGTGCCCCTCGAAGGGGGCCCCCCCGGCCACCCGCCCCTTCACGACGACGAGCACTCCGGGCCGCGGAATCCACCGCTCCGCCCGCTCCTGAAAGATCGCCCCCCGGACCTGACGGTCCCCTGGAGATTCCGGACCCATACACCCTCCTCGGTTCGTCCCCCCCGTGACCCCTTTTTCCGGTCGTTCTCCGGAACCAGCCGACCCGGGAACGACGGGTACGCTGGTCCTGGGAAGACCTTCCCAGGTTAACCGAAAACCTCGGCGTCTGCCACTCCGACCGGAACCCCCAGGATTCCAATCACTCCCCAGGCCTCCGGGTGGCCTGGTTTGGGGAGTTGACCGGCGTTTTCCGGTCGCCCTGGCTGGGGGCGGCCACGATACCGCCGCCACCCGTTTTCCCCCCGGACAGGGGCCACCACAATTCCTCCCGCCGGATGAAACTGAGCAGAAACCCGTCGCGCAGGTCAAGCTGGGACCGATGGCAACGGATCGCCCGTTCCTTGATGGTCATTCCGACAGTGGAAGGAAAGTATCTTTTCGGGGGTGGAATGGAGGGAGGATCCCACAAACCCGCCGTGGGTCTGTAACCGAAGGGCCGGGGGAACCTCTTTCGGGATCCCCGGTGGACCAGGTACCCCATCACGCGGGCCTGGCTCCCGACATGGGCCAGGCGTTCCATGACCAACCTGGCGACCGCCTGATGATCAGGGTTTGAATCGAATGGTACCGGCAGGACAATCAGGGAGGGGGAGGCCAGGGCGAGCAATCGGCCAAGGTCCTCGACCAGGGCCCGCCGGGAAAACGCGTGGGTTTCCTTTTTCCCTCCCCATTCGGCCACCCCAAACCGCAGGCCCAGGGCCCGGCACTTCACCAGGGTTTCCCAGCGGGGGGTCTGGTAGATCGTTGCCAGGCCTCCCGAAGGATACCCCAGGAAGATCCGGTGCGCGGCCGGCACCCCCAACCGCTCCAG
This sequence comes from uncultured bacterium, assembly GCA_964554555.1. Lineage (GTDB taxonomy): Bacteria > Muiribacteriota > Ozemobacteria > Ozemobacterales > Ozemobacteraceae > Ozemobacter. The sequence goes on along the minus strand of CAZKPI010000155.1, from coordinate 3,595 downwards.
GGCCAGCCAGGCCTCCTGGCGGCGGAGGCGTCCCAGTTTTCGGAAGTCCCGGGGACCACACAACAGGGAGGGTTTCCTGGTGCGGGCCCGGACGGCCCGGGGAAGCCGCGCCCCATCGGTGACGATGGCCGCCCAGACCGCGCTTCCGGAGGCAATCTCATCGGCCAGCCACCCCCCCAGGGAAATGCACTCGTCATCCGGATGAGGGGCAAACAACAGGATTCGCTCTCCAGCGAACCCTGGGCCAATTCCCACCAGCAGGGCCAGCCCGACCAGGAGCCCCAACCAGCCGCGGCAACCCCGACCCCGCCCGACCGTGCCACCCCCGGAAAACCTCATCAGCCTCGTCCCTCCCGTTCATTCCCCAAGGGCATCGAAGGGCTTTCAGACGTTCCGGCGGCGGCGGCGAACTCAGCTTCGGGCCGTCCGGACCCGGGCGGAAGGTGGTCGGACAAGGGGGAAAGGACGGTGACCGACACGACGGTCAGGTCGTCGGGAAGGGCAATGGGGCCTCGGAATCCATCCAGGGCTTCCAGGAGGGAATCCAGGGATTTTCCGCCGGTCATGCCAAGAATTTCCAGGAACCTTTTCTCGCCCAGGCGCTCTCCCGCAGGATTCAGGCAATCAGTGACACCGTCGGTATACAGGATGAGCCGATCTCCCGGCCCAAGAGGGATGGTCTGCTCGGCGTAGGAGTGGGGGAAGAGCCCCAGGGGGACGTCGGGAAACTGGAGAGACCGCCAAGCCGCCAGCCCAGCCGACACGGGTTGGACCAAGTGGAGGACGGGCATGTGGCCGGCATTGCACAGGATCATCCGATGGTCGGCCGGTTCGAGAAGCACATACACCAGGGTGACGAAATGCTCGCCCGATACGATGTCCAGCAGAACCTGGTTCAGCTTGTCCACCAGGTCCTTGGGGGAAAGCCGCTCTGCAGGAAGGGAATGGATGGCGGATTTGAGGGCCATGGCGAGCAGGGCCGCGGGGACATTCTTGCCGCTGACATCCGCAACCACCACTCCCAATCGGCCGTCCGGAAAGGGTAAAAGATCGTAGAAGTCCCCCCCCACTTCGCTGGCCATCCGGAAGGTTGCCTGGCAATCGAAGCACCTGGTGGGTGGAATGGTGGTCGGCAGAGCTTTTTTCTGGATGTCCTTGGCCATCTGGAGCTGGATGGAAATGGCCTGGTTCTCCCGGAAAACCGCCCAGAGTTCGAAAGCCTCGATCAGGGAATTCATCTGCTGGGCGATCACAGATACGAAGACCTGGTCGGGCCTGGTCAAGGCGGCCGCCTGGGCGGTCAGGAAACCCAGGGCCAGGAAACCCGTCTCCCCTGCCGTCCGTCCAGAGGTACCGATCGCCCCCAACCGGAGGGCCAGAAATCCCAGGGGAAGGGAATCCCCTCCCGCCTGAGACGCCAGGCTGGCCGGGGGAGTCTGCAGGACGAGTTCCCGCTCCAGCCGGGTCATGCCCGGGGTGATGATCAGAGGGTCGACCATGACCTCCTCCTTCAGCCAGGCGGGAAAGGCGGGAGAGGCGGCCAGAGCGGTCCAGACCTGCCGCAGACGGTCCTCCAATCCGGGTTCCGGCGATTCCCGCACCTCTGCAAACAAGGGGATTCCGGCAGGTTTCCAGGAGTCCTGTCGGTGGACCCACACCTGCCCCGCAACCAGGTGGGTCATCTGGTGGGAGAGCAGGGGAAACAATTCCACCAATGCCTGGTGAGCCGACGGCACGGAAAGTCCCTGACCCGCCCTGCCTGGGTGATAGAGGACGGCAAAGGCCTCCGGTAAACGGGTCAGGGTTTCGAAATAGCCGGTCTGCAATGCCGTGCTTTCATTGACGTGGCGCACCATCTCCTGGAAGGACCCTTCCAGGTCGTCTATCTCGAGAATCCTCGAGGGGCTGGCCGGCGGGACCACCTTCCCGGGGGAGACCTGGGAAAACCTTTGTCGGAGCTGTTCGAGAGGGCCGGAGAGGGCAGTGGGAACCCAGAAAACGCCCAGACTCGCCAGAAAGGTAAAGAGGGCCAGAAACAGGAACCGGACCAGGAATTTTTCCCGAACCTGGACCAAAAGGTCCTGAGAATCCTGCTCGATTTCCCCCCAGATCAGGTCGGACTCATTCAGGCAGTTTTCCAGGCCCTGATTCCTGAGCTGGCGGAGGTGCTGGTCCAGCAGATGGATCTTTTCTTCCAGGAGAGCCAGCGAGAAATGCGGATTTCCCAACGTTTCCTGAAGGGAGGCAAACCCGCGCCCAAAGCGTTCGATCTCCTCAGCCACCTTCTGCCAGCTCTGGTTGCCCTCTCCATCGAAGCTTGGGGGAACCGTCCGAAAGGCCCGCCGGAACTCCTGCAATCGGCTTTCGATCAAGGTTTCCAACCGGTCCATCTTGGGCTGGTTGAGCCGGCTCATCTGGTCGGGGGAGAAAAGCTCCTGATATTCCTGGAGGTGGCCCTGGAGTTCGGCCACCGTTTCCGCCAAAAAGAGAACCGGCGCCGAGGCCGTCTGCCTGTCCTTCAGGAGGGTCTGGGCAGTTTCGAGGCCTTGAAACAATTCGGCCATCCTGGGGAGGAAGGTCTCCACAAATCTTTCCCGCTCCTGTCTCTGCTCCAGGATTTTTCTGGACCAGGAAGCCAGCATCCCATCAAGCCGTTCCACCCCTTCGACATATTCCCGCAGGATTTTTCTGGTGGCTTGCCACTGGGATTCATAACGGGTCCCCTCCGTTCGCTGATCGAGGGAGACGGCGATCTCGGACAATTGGCGCAGGGCCTGTTCCTTTTTGGACGGATCGATCGGCCCCCCCCTCTGGAACGCCTGGACTCGCAATTCCCCCACTTCCGCCCATCGGTCCATCAGCCGTTCATACTGGCGCCCAAGGGTCAGGCTGTCCCTTTGTTCATGTTCGATGAACCGGGTGAACGAGAGAAACGACCAGACGGTCAATCCCCCGAAAATGAGCAGAATGGCCAGGATGGCCCCCAGAAGAAGGGCCAGAATCGATCGCAGGGAAAAGGAGGGCACGTCCCCCGCCTAGGCCGGAGCAGTCTCTCCGAAGGACCGAACCGCCTCATCGAGATCTGGGTAAAACTCGAGGATCTCCTTCATCCGGACCAATTCGAAAATCCTCAGGATGGCCTGGGGAACCCTGGACAGCTTGACGTCACCACCCAGCTTCCGCAAATGAATGGCCTGCCCAATGATCATGGCCAGGGAATGGCTGTCGATGAAGGGGACGCCCGCCAGATCGAGGACGATCCGGCGGCAATTCTGCGACGCGAGACCTTCGAACAGAAGACCGAACTCTCTGGCGGTCTGCAAATCCAGTCCTTCCTCAAGAAAAGCGACGGCCACTCCGGACCGGAACTCTTGGCGCCATTTCATGACCACCCTCTCCCGTGAATTTCCTTGCCCCGGCAAGAGTATGGCATGCCCTCCGTGAGAGAGCAAGGCCTCTCCAGAGGAAGAGTCCTGGACGCACCTCGGGGAAGCATCTGCCGGAATCAAAGTTCCCCGGGAGATGGCCGGTGGCGGCCCAAGGAACCAGCGGGAAGGAAGCGGGAGGAGGGTGGGAAATTACGGGAAGCAGGCGG